>NZ_JBFBAM010000012.1:0-227848 GCF_040682195.1 Kutzneria sp. NPDC051319
TGGGGGGGGGGCCCCCACCCCCCGGGTGTAATCCCCCCCCCGGGGGTGTACCCCACCCCCCCGCTCCACCCTGAGCCTTTTTCGTGTTTGGAAGGGGGCTTTCCTCCACTCCGAGTGGAGGAAAGCCGCCTTCCCAACCTCGAACTAGGCCCTGAACAGCAGGGTGAAGGTGTGGGCGGCGGGCCAGTTGGCGTGTTGGGGGAGGACGTCGGGGCCGCAGGCGGCGGAGCCGAGGCCGTGCTGGGCGTTGTCGACGAACAGGTAGACCCGGTCGCTGGACGGCAGCTCGTAGGGGTGAGCGGCGGCGGCTACCTGTTGCGGGGTATGCCGGGAGAGGCTGAAGCCGGGGCGGTGGCCGGTGCGGTCGGGCACGGTGTCGATGCGCAGCCGGCCGTCCAGCTCCAGCGACCGTAGCTGCGGACGGTGCCCGGTCTCCTGGGGCTTGGAGTAGACGACGTTCAGATCGTCCATGGAACTGGTGAACCGGCCGACCTGGGCGGCGGTGTCACTGTCCGAATAGGACTCCAGCGGCCCGGTGCCGAACCACGAAGCCTCCTCCACGGACGGCAGCTCGAACCGGACGCCGAGGCGCGGCCACGTGCAGTCCCAACCCTGGCTCGGCACGGCGTCGACCCGCAACGCGACGCCGTCCTCCACGCCGAACCAGTGGTAGGTGACCTCGATGCACCGAGCGGCCGTCGCGGCGGCGACACGCACGGAGACGGTGATCGAGTCGTCGCCGATGAGAATGTCCCGGACGCGGTGTTCGAGCCGGTCGAGGCCCCGTTCATGCCACATCCACCCGCCGGCCCGGATGTCATTGTCGGTGGGTGCCCGGTAGAGCTCCAGCCGAGGCCCGGTGATCTCCACGTTTCCGATACGCAGCAAGGAACCCGTGCGCGGATCGAACACGGCCCCGCCGAGCCCCTTGGCCCGCACGAGAGAAACCGGCGGCCGAGAAGACAACTGGTACTGGCGCGAACCGACGACGTGGCCGGAGACGGCCTCCAGGGTCAGCCACGTCTCGCCGGACGCGGCCACGTCCAGAGCCTCCGCTGGCAGCTCGAATCGGCCGGATTCGCCGGCGGGGACGGGGAAGACCTCCAGTTCGCCCCGGCCGACCTCGACGCCGTCGTCCTCACGCCGCCAGGTGAACCGCACGGCCGCGGTGTCGATGCAGTGGTAGCGGCTGCGCAGGGTGCCGGGCTCGTCGCCGAAGACGATCGGGGCGATCACGGCGGCGTACTCGGCCAGCCCCGGCGACGGGGTGCCGTCGGGCAGCACCATGCCGTCCATGACGAAGTTGCCGTCGTGCACGACCTCGCCGAAATCCCCGCCGTAGGCGTAGAACGGGGTGCCGTCGGCGGTCTTGGTGAGAATGCCGTGATCACGCCATTCCCAGATGAAACCGCCGTGCAGCCGCGGATACTGCTCGTACACGGCCTGGTAGTCGGCCAGGCTGCCGGGGCCGTTGCCCATGGCGTGCCCGTACTCGCAATGCACGAAAGGGCGATTCCGTTGCCGCACGGCCTCTTCCGGCTGCAGGTTGCCCTCGCTGGAGTTGCCGGTGGTGGCGATCGCCGCCAGCTCCGACAGCGTGGCGTACATCCGGGAGTGCATGTCGGTGTAGGCGCTGGCATGGTCGCGCTCGAAATGCACCGGGCGGCCTGGATCCCGCTCGTGGGTCCACTGCGCCATCGCGGCCATGTTGCGGCCGGTGGCGCATTCGTTGCCCAGCGACCAGATCACGATGGACGGGTGGTTCTTGTCCCGCTCGACCGTGCGCTCCATGCGGTCCAGGAACTGCTCCCGCCAGCGCACGTCCTCGGACGGATTGTCCGTGATGGACGGATCGAACTCGAAGCCGTGGGTCTCCAGGTCGCACTCCAGCATGACCCACAGGCCGAGCTCGTCGCACAGCTCCAGCACCCGCGGATCCGGCGGGTAATGACTGGTGCGGATGGCGTTGATGTTGTGCTGCTTCATCAGCAGCAGGTCCCGGCGGGCGTGGTCGAGGTCGAACACGCGACCCAGCACGGGATGCGTCTCGTGCCGGTTCACGCCGTAGAACATCACCTTGCGCTCGTTGACCAGGAACTGGTCGCCGTCGATGCGCACGGTCCGGAACCCCAGTCGCAAGTGGACGGACTCGCCGGCCGCGGCGACCGTGCAGTCGTAGAGCCGCGGCGACTCGGCGCTCCACGGCTCCACGGAACCGACCTCGATCGGCGCGACCTCGGAAGGTGACTGCCATGTCACCGAAACGGCGAGTTCCGGCACGGACAAGGTGATCGGGAACGAGCCGCTGACCTCGGGCGTGACGACGCCGTGGCCGTCGGTGAACGACGCCTGCAACCACACGTCGTCGATGCGTTTCGACGGCCGGCCCAGCAGCGAGACGTCACGGAAGATGCCGGGCAGCCACCACTGGTCCTGGTCCTCCAGGTAGGTCGCGGCCGACCACTGGTGCACCCGCACCAGCAGGGCGTTCTCGCCCGGCGCCACGAGATCCGTGACGTCGAACTCGGTGGCCAGCCGGCTGCCCTTGCCCACGCCGACCTCGGTCCCGTTGACCCACACCTTGAACGTCGACTCGACGCCGTCGAAGCGCAGCACGAACCGGTCGACTCCCCAGTCCGGCAACGTGAACGTGCGGAAGTGGTCGCCGGTCGGGTTCTCGTCCGGGACATACGGCGGGTCGACCGGGAACGGGTACTTGATGTTGGTGTAGATCGGCCGGCCGTAGCGACCGTCGCCGTGCAGCACCCAGTGCGACGGGACCGGCAGCGTGTCCCAGTCGGCCGGATCCTCCAGCGGCGCGTCGGCATGCGGCCAGAGCTTGAACTTCCAGTCACCGTTCAGTGACAGAACGGGAGCACTGGAGCGCACCCACGAGCGCGGCGGCAGCCGGTTCGAACCGGGGGAGAAGTCCTCGTAGTACGTCACGCCATCAACCCTTCACAGAACCATCTGTCAGGCCGCCGCGCCAGTACCGCTGCAAGAAGATCATGGCGATCCCCAGTGGGATGACCGACACCAGCAGGCCGCCGATGGTCAGCTCGTAGAACTGCGGCGACCGGTCGACCTGGCTGCGCCAGGCGTTGAGGCCCAGCGTGATGGGGTACAGCCTGTCGTCGGCCAGCATGATCAGCGGCAGCAGGAAGTTGTTCCAGATGCCCACTAGCTGGAACAGGAACACGGTGACCAGCGCCGGGGCCATGCTGCGCAGCACCAGGGTGTGGAAGATCCGCAGCTCGCCGGCGCCGTCCAGCCGTCCCGACTCCAGCACGGAGTCGTCCACAGTGGCCTGGGCGTAGATGCGGCACAGGTACAGGCCGAACGGCGACACCATCGCCGGCAGCAGCACGCCCCAGTAGGTGTTGGCCAGGCCCAGCTTGCTGAACAACAGGAACAGCGGCAGCGCGGTGGCGGTGCTGGGCACCAGCACGCCGCCGAGCACGGTGCCGAACACCAGGTTGCGGCCGGGGAAGTCGTACTTGGCCAGCGCGTAGCCGCCGGCCGCGGCCAGGTAGGTGGCGACCAGCGCGCCGCCGCCGGCGTAGATCACGCTGTTGAGCAGCCAGCGCAGGTAGATGCCGTCGGACGCGGTGAACACCTGCGCCACGTTGGTGAACAGCTCCATGGTCCGGCCGAACCAGAAGCCGGGCGTGGTGAACAGGTCGCCCGAGGACTTGGTCGACGCGATCACCACCCAGTACACGGGCACCAGGAAGTACAGCGCGACAACGGTGAGCAGGCCGGTGACCACGATGGTCCAGCCGGTGTTCCTGGTGGTCGTCATGACCGGCCCCTCCGGTTGGTCCAGGCGAGAAAGCCGAAGGACAGCACGAACGCGGCCACCGCGATGATCACGGCCTCCGCCGACGCGATGCCGTAGTCGTTGTAGGCGAAGGCGTTGTTGTAGGCGCTCAGGTTGGGTGTGTACTCGGTGACGATGGCCGGCGAGACCGTCCTGAGCACCAACGGTTCCGCGAACAGCTGGAGCGTGCCGATGATGGAGAACACCACGCTGAGGACGAGCGCCGGCCGGATCAGCGGCAGCTGGATGGACAGGGCGACGCGCAGCGGGGAGGCGCCGTCCACCTTGGCCGCTTCGTAGATCTCGGACGGGATCGACTTCAGCTGGGCCACGATGATCAGCATGTTGTAGCCGGTGTAGGTCCAGGTGACGATGTTGGCGATGGACCACAGCACCGCGTTGGGGCCCAGGAAGTCGATGTCCAGGCCGACCAGCTTGCCCACGTCGATGATCGGGCTCAGGCCGGGCACGTACAGGAACGACCACAGGATGGTGGCGATCACGCCGGGAATGCCGTAGGGCAGGAAGTACGCGGCCCGGAAGAACGCGGGCCAGCGCGCGGAGGCCGACTCCAGCATCAGGGCCAGGACGGTGGCGAACACCGTCATGACCGGAACCTGCACGATGCCGAACAGCAGCACCCGGCCGATGGCGCCGAGGAAGTTGCTGTCTCCCAGGGCCTGCGCGTAGTTGGCGAAGCCGGCGAAGTCGCTGGACACGCCCTTCTCGCCGAACAGGCCGGCCCGGTTGATGTGGGTGAAGCTCTGCACCACGGCCAGGACCACCGGGCCGAGAACGGTCAGCACGAACAGCAGCAGGAACGGCGCGAGCAGGATCCAGGGCGCGCCCAGCAGTTTGCGCCGGTGCCGCTGCGGTGCTGTCGCCTTGACGGCGGACGCGGATTTCACGGCGGTGGTCACTTCGCCTCCAGCACGGTGAGCCCGATCTGCCGCATGGTGTCCACAGTGGTCTGCTGCGTCTTGTGCAGACTGTCCACGAAGGACTGGCCGGCGGTCAGCTTGCGCCGGAAGTTGTCGGACAGCGTGTTGAGGGTGCGTTGGGTTATCGGTCCCCAGTGCCAGTCCTTGGGCTGCTGCTTGGCCGCCGGCACGAAGACTTCGCTGTTGTAGTTCTGGCCGCTGAAGAACTCGCTGGGCTGCTGCCGCTGCGCCCCGATGTAGTCGCGGGCGGGCGACCAGCCGATGCCGCAGTACTTGATTAGGGCGTCGATGGCCTCCGGGCTGGTGGTCATCCACACCGCGAAGTCCAGCGCCTCCTGGGGATGGCGGCTGTTGGCCAGGATCGCGGTGCTGGAGCCGCCGACCGCGGAGGACCCGGAACCGGTGGACCACCGGGGCATCGGGGCCACCCGCCACTTGCCCTTGCCGGTGCCGATCGTCTCGACCAGCGCGTCGCCCCAGGACGCCCCGGTGAGCGCGGCGATCTGGCCGTTGCCGGCGGCGGCCGTCCAACCTGGACTGTACGGGTCGAAGCCGGTCTGCACGTAGCCGCCGTCGACGGCCTTGTCGAAGAACCGGGCCACGGCCAGGGTCGCGTCGTCGGTGAGGTTGACGATCCAGCCGTTTTCGGTGGGGTTGAACCACTTCCCGCCGGCCTGCGCCGCGTAGGCCATGAACGGCGACGCGTCGGCCACGGAGAAGGCCTCCAGGTACACGCTGGGATCCTGCTTGTGCAGCTCCTGGGCCAAAGTGGCCCATTCGTCCCAAGTGGTCGGTGGCTGTCCGCCCACCTTGGCCAGCACCTCGGGCTGGTAGTACCAGGCCATCGGGCCGGTGTCCTGCGGGATGGCGTAGACGCCGCCGTTGAAGCTGACCTGGTCCCACGCCGCCTCGTCGTAGCGCGACTGGTACTGCTCGGCGCCGTAGCGGGACAGGTCGATCAGGCCGCCGACGAGCATGAACTCCGGCACGCTGCGCAGCTCGACCTGGGCCAGGTCGGGACCGCCGCCGGCGGCCAGCGCGGAGTACATCTTCTGGTAGCCGCCGCTGTTGCCGCCCAGGCTGAACACCGCCTGGACCTGCACGTTCGGGTTCTTGGCGTTCCAGATGTCGGCGACGGACTGCAGGTCCTTGAGCCACGCCCAGTAGGTCAGCGTGATCTTCTCGCCGGGGGCGGCGGCCGGGATCGTCGGCTCCGCGTTCACCGGGGTGGCGCCCGGCGGGGCACAGCCCGCGAGCGCGGCGGCGCCCAGTGCGCCGAGTCCGAGACCGAGCAGGCGACGGCGACCGATGGTCACGCGCTGCCCCCTTTCCGTCACGCGGCGGCGGTGAATTTGTTCACACAATCATAGATTCGGCTCTCGTACCAGCACGCACAGTGCCGCTACGATCACGGATCCATGACCAGGGTGCTGATCATCGGGGGTGGCGTCGCCGGACCGGCGACCGCCCTGGCTCTGCACAAGGCCGGCGTCGACGTCGGCGTCTTCGAGGCCTATCCGGTCGGCGGCGACGATGTCGGCGCCTTCCTGACCATCATGAACAACGGCATGGACGCGCTGGCCGCCGTGGACGCGGCCGGGGTGGTCGAGGCCGTCTCCTTCCCGGCCACCACAGTGGAATTCCTCAGCGGCAGCGGCCAGGTGCTGGGGCGACAGCACATCGCCGGCCAGATCGAGACCCGCCACGATCCGCGGACCATGCGTCGCTCGGCGCTCTACCGGGCGCTGACCGAAGAGGCACGCCGGCGCGGCATTCCGGTCGCCAACGGCAAACGGCTGGTCGACGCCGTGCCCGTGGGCAACCGGATCCGGGCCGTCTTCGAGGACGGTTCGACCGAGCTCGGCGACGTGCTGGTCGGGGCCGACGGCATTCACTCGCGTGTGCGGTCGCTGATCGACCCCGGCGCGCCGGAACCGCGCTACACCGGCCTGAACATCCTGTACGGCTACACCGACGACCCGACGCTGCCGCTGTCCACCGACGCCTACCGGATGATCCAGGGCAAGCGGGCCTTCTTCGGCTACACCACGTCTCCGCAGGGCGAGACCTTCTGGTTCGCCCGGCTGCCCGGCGCGGAGCTGACGCGGGAGAACATCGCCGGCATGACGCTCGAAGGCTGGCGCCGCCGGGCCGCCGAGTTCTTCATCGCCGACACCACGCCGTCGCGGCGGATCATCGAGGCCACCTGGGACGAGATCGTCGGCGGCAACGCCTACGACGTGCCGTCCACGCCGGTCTGGCACCGCGGCGCGATGGTGCTCGTCGGCGACGCTGCCCACGCTGCGTCGCCGGCGGCCGGCCAGGGCGCGTCGATGGCGCTGGAGGACTCCGTCGTGTTGGCCAAGTGCCTGCGGGATCTGCCGCGGGACGAGGCGTTCCTGGCGTACGAGCGGATCCGCCGCGAGCGGGTGGAGCGGCTGGTGGCGACCAGCGCCAACGACGGCGCCACCCAGGACAGCGGCGACGAGGTGCTGTCCGAGCAGTTGAACGATCGGCAGCAGTCCCGGGCCTGGTTGTACGCGCATCACATCGAGTGGGCGGAAGGCGTGGTCTGAGCGATCCGTCCCCCGCTACGGTGATGCCGGGCGAGTGAACGGGGAGACACGGATGGTGACCGTCGACCGAAGCTCCGTGGAGCAGCGGGGCATCGAGCACGTGCCGGACGAGGAGCGCTACGGCGCGCCGAGCCGCCAGTTCTGGGTCTGGTCGGCGGCCAACCTGAGCATGCTGCCGGTCGGCTACGGCCTGCTCGTGGTGGCGGTCGGGCTGAACTGGTGGCAGGCCATGCTGGCCGTGGTCATCGGCATCGGCCTGTCGTATCCGCTGGTCGGGGCGGTGGCCGTGGCCGGTACGCGGGGCGGTGCGCCGGCGATGATGCTGAGCCGGGCGGCGTTCGGCGTGCTGGGCAGCCGCCTGCCGACGTTGATCACCTGGTTCACGGTCGTCGGCTGGGAGACCGTCAGCGTCGCGCTCGGGGCGCTGGCCACCCGGACCGTGCTGGAACGGCTGTCGCCGGGGCTCGGCGGCACGGCGATGGTGGCGTTGGCCTTCGCGGTGATCGCGCTCGGCACGATCGTGCTCGGGGTGTACGGGTATCACGTGATCCAGCGGGTGCAGCGCTGGCTGACCCTGATCACCGCCGTGGTCACCGTCGTCTACCTGATCGTGGTCCTGCCGCGGCTGCACTTCGACCTGAGCGGCGGCAAGGCCGGCTCCGCCGTGATCTTCCTCGGCGGCATCGTGCTGGTGATGGCCGGCACCGGGCTGGGCTGGCTGGCGGCCGGGGCGGACTACTCCCGCTATCTGCCACGAAACACGCCTTCGCGGCGCATCCTCGGCTGGACCGCGGCCGGCGGCGGCGTCACCCAGGGGCTGCTGGTGCTGGTCGGCGTGCTGCTGTCGACCAGCGACCCGGTGTTGGTCGCCGCGGTCGCCAAGGACCCGATCGGCGCGCTGGCCGCGCAGGCCCCGACCTGGTTCCTCGTCCCGTACCTGATCAGCGTGATCATCAGCGTCACCGCCGCCGGCGCGGTCGACCTGTACTCCTCGGGACTGGTGCTCCAGGCCATCGGCGTGCGGCTGCCGCGGCCGGTGACCGCCGGCATCGACGGGGTGCTGATGATCATCGGCGGCGTCTACATCGTGTTCGTCGCCCCGACCTTCGCCAGCGTGTTCATCGCGTTCCTGTTGATCACCGGCGTTGCCGCCTCGGCCTGGGCCGCGGTGTTCCTGGTCGACCTGTGGATGCACCGCCGCGACGGTTACGACACCGCCGCCCTGGACGACGTCAACGGCCGCTACGGGCGGTTCAACTGGGCCGGCATCGGGTCCATGGTCATCGGCACCGTCGTCGGCCTGGGCCTGGTCACCTCGGCCGACGCGCACCTGGCGGCGATCACCGGCTTCCTGCTGCCGGCCGGCGTCGCCGACAGCCCGCTGGCCATCACCAACCTCGGCATCGTGCTGGGTTTCCTGCTGTCCGGCCTGCTGTACGCCGTGCTGACGCTGCGGACGCGGACGGCCGCTCGGGAGGCTGTCGCCGGCTGACGTACCGTTATCCGGTGGACGTGACAACGGTGCTGACCGAACCCGAGTGGCGGGCCCGGCAGCGTGCGCACGCCGACCGGGTCCGGTGCTGGACGCAGCCGCACCGGGAACGCTCCGTGGCCAAGGAAAAGCACCCGGTGCACGACTTCCTGTTCACCTACTACTCGCAGCGGCCGGGTCGGCTGGAGCGCTGGCACCCCGGCCTCGGCTTCGTGCTGGCCGGGGACGCCTCGGAGTTCCTGGCCTACAAGGGGTATCACCGCGTCGAAGACGGCGTGACGCTGGATCCCGCCGCCTGCGCCGAACCTCGCATCCGCACGGCCGAGTTCTACCTGGCGCTGCTGGCCGCCACCGCTTCGCGGCCGCCGCGGCTGAACTGCTTCGGGCTGCACGAGTGGGCCATGGTGTACCGGCAGACGCCGGAGCAGGTCCGCCACTTCGGCTGGCCGCTCCGCCTGGGGCACAAGGGAACCGACGAACTGGTGGAGTCGTCGCAGGTCCGATGTGGACACTTTGACGCGTTCCGCTTCTTCACCCCGCCGGCCCGGCCCCGCAACACCCTGCAGCCGACGCGGGACGGCCAGGTCGAGCTGGAGCAGCCGGGCTGCCTGCACGGCAACATGGATCTGTACAAGGCGGCGTACAAGCTGGAGCCGTACGTGCCGTCGGAGGTGGTGGCCGACTGCTTCGAGCTGGCCGCGCAGATTCGCGAGCTGGACATGAAGGCCAGCCCGTACGACCTGTCGGAGCTGGGCTACGAGCCGGTGCCGATCGAGTCGGCGGCCGGGCGGGCCGAGTACGCGCGGCGGCAGGCCGACTTCGCCGAGCGGTCGAAACCGTTGCGGGACAGGCTGATCACCTGCTGCCGGGACCTGCTGCGGTGGCAGGAAGCGCACCGGCCAGCAACTCCCTGACCGACCGGCTGCCGGTGGTGTCGTCCAGCTCGTCGTAGAGCGCGAGGGCCTGCTGCCAGGACGCACGGGCCTCGTCACGGCGGCCCAGCTCGATCAGCACATCGCCGCGCCGGGTCAGCGCCTCGGCCTGCGCCCAGCGGTCCCGCAGTTCCCGGCTCGTCACGACGGTGTTGTCCAGCAACGCCAACGCGTGGTTGAAGTCGCGGCGGGCCAGGTGGATCTCCACCATCTTGCGCAGCACGTGCACCTGGCCTTCGAGCGAGGCGATGTCCGACATCATGCCCAGCGCCAGTGCGCACAGGGCGAGGCCGCCGTCGAGGTCGCCCCGCAGCCGCAGCACGTCGCCCCGGGTCATCAGGCACAGCGCCTGGCCCTGAATGTCCTTGTACTGCACGAAGATCTGCGTCGCCTCGTCGGCGAACTCCTGCGCCTGACCGTCATCACGCAGATCGGCGGCCAGAAACGCCGAGCCGGCGAGGGCCCAGGCCAGTCCGTAACGATCGTCCACATCGGACCGCAGTTGGCGGGCCTCGGCGTAGAGGCGGCTGGCCTGCTCCAGCTCGCCCATCCGCCGGTAGCCCTCGGCCATGTTGGTCACGACCCAGCCCTCGGCCGCCCGGTCGCCCAGGGCCTGCGCCGCCTGCCGGGCCAGCTCGTGGCTGCGGATCCAGATCGCCCACGGGCGTCGTTGCAGCAGGTAGGTCCACAGCACGATCGGCAGCTGCCAGGCCAGCTTGAAATGGCCGTGGTCCATGGCCAGCTGGATGATCGGCACGAAGTTGGGCAGCTCGGCGTCGCACCAGCGCAGGGCGTCGAGGGCGCCCGCGTCGTCGGAGGTCCAGCCCAGCGGGTGCACGCCCCGGGGCGGCTCGTCCTTGGCCATCGGGTCGAAGCGGAACGGGGCCAGCACGTGGGTGGCGGCCGTTGTGGAGTGCAGGTACCAGCTGACCAGGCGATACACCGCCGCCGGCGTGTCCGTGACCTCGCGGTCGGCCAGCTCGGCGGCGTAGTCGCGGATCAGGTCGTGGAAGGTGTAGCGGTCACGGCCGACGGCCCGCAGCAGGTGGGCGTGGGTCAGTCGGGCCGTGGCGCGGCGGGCGAAGGTGTGCGGCATGCCGGCGAACGCGGCGGCGGCCCGGCCACTGATCTGCGGGCCGGGATGCAGGCCCAGCAGCGGGAACAGGCGGGCGGCGTCGGGGTCGAGGCGCCGCAGCGACCAGGAGAACACCGTCCGCACGTCCGAGTCCTCGACGCCGAGCACGTCCAGGCGCTCCGAATCCAGCTCGGAGACCAGGTCGCGCAGGTCGTAGTCCGGGGTGGTGACGGCCCGTTCGGCGGCGACCCGCAGGGCCAGCGGCAGGCGTCCGCAGCGGGCGGCCAGCGAGGCCAGCGCCGCCGGTTCGCGGTCGGCGCGCTCCTTGCCCAGCACGGTCGTCAGCAGCGCCAGCGACTCGTCCTCGGACATCGGGCCCAGCGTGAGCCGGTGCGGGCTGGCCCGCAGGGTCAGGCCGGACAGCCGCTCCCGGCTGGTGATGATCACCGCGCAGCGGGCCGTGCCCGGCAGCAGCGGCTCGATCTGCGCGAAGTCGGCCGCGTTGTCCAGCACGATCAGCATGCGCCGCTCGGCCAGCGCCGACCGGTACAGCGCCGCCAGCTGCTCGACGTCGGCGGTCCCGGCGACCGGCACGCCCAGCGAGCGCAGCAGGTCGGCCAGCACCTCCTCGGGCCGGGCCGGCCGGTCGTGCGGGCTGTGTCCGCGCAGGTCGGCGTACAGCTGGCCGTCCGGGAAACGCGGGATGGCCTTGTGCGCGAAATGCAGCGCCAGGGTGGTCTTGCCGGCCCCCGGCGGGCCGTCGACGGCGATGATCAGCGGGACCCGGCTGTCGGTGGGGCGTTCCAGGGCCGCGGTCAGGTCCCGGATCTCCGGCTCGCGGCCGACGAAGCCGCTCATGGCCAGCGGCAGCTGGGCCGGGCGGGGGAGCCGGCCGACGGTCAGCACCGCGAGCAGGGAGCCGTTGGCGCCGAGAGCGATGTCCAGCGTGCGGGCCATGTCGACCGAGGGCAGCCGGCCGTTCTCGATCTTGCTCAGGTAGCCCGGGGTGATGTGGGCGAGGTCGGCCAGGCCGCGCAGCGACAGCGCGTGTCGGGTCCGCAGCGCCCGCACGTGCCGGCCGAAGTTTTCCACCATGCCCTACCCCCGGAGCCGAGGGTATTACAGATGCCGCCCCAGGTCGGCGATGTCGGCCAGCAACTCGGACAGGATCCGCGCCGTGTCCGCGGCCACAGCCACCTCGGCCGGACGGCGCTTGGGCAGCTCAGTGCCCGGCAACGGCGTCGCCCGGCGGTCGACCAGGGTCGCCCCGCGCAGGTATCCGTGCAGCTCGACGACGACTTCGTGCCGTTCGTACCGGGCCAGGCCGGGGTTCAGGGCGATCGCCGCCGCCACCGGGTCGTACAGCAGCATGCCCGGACTGCCGTGCTCCACCGCCAGCGTGCCCGAGTAGAAGTCGAGGTACTGCTTGTGCCAGGAGGTCAGCGCCCGGGCCGCCGGGTTGTCGATCTTGGCCAGCTCGGCGATCCACGCCTCGTCGGCCCAGGCCTCGACGACGGCGTCGATCGGCACCACCGTCGTCCGGAAGCCGGCGGCCAGGACCCGCTCCGCGCCCTCCGGGTCGTGCCAGGCGTTCGGCTCCTGGGCCACGCCGACCGTGCCGGGCAGGGTGAACACCCCGCCCATCCAGATCACGTGCTCGACCAGGTTCGGCAGGTCCGGCTCGATCTCCAGGGCCTTCGCGACGTTGGTCAGCGGGCCCAGGGCCAGCACCGTGATCGCGCCGGGGTGCTGCCTGGCCAGCCGGGCCAGCTGCTCGGCAGCCGATTCCTGGGTCGGCCTCCTGGTCGGCGCCGGGCCCGCGTTGCCGCCGAGGCCGTCCTCGCCGTGCACGATCTGCCCCGACTGCATCTCCGGCCCCACCAGCGGCTTGGCCTCGCCCACCGCCACCGGGATGTCCAGGCCCAGCAGCTCGGTGATGCGCAGGGCGTTGTCCGCCCCCGGCTCCGGCGGCAGGTTGCCGTGCACCGTGCCGATCCCCAGCACCCGGCAGTCGCCCCGCTTGGCCCGGGCCAGCAACCCCACGAGCGCGAACGCGTCGTCCACGCCGGGATCCGTGTCCACAACGATCAGCACCGGCCGATTATGCGAGCCCCTTCGGGCGGACACGGGGGTGTTTCCTGGGTTGGCAACGGCCAACCCCTGGCCACCGTGACCATTGTCTCCGCATAGTTGACGTTCCGGGGATTTCGGGGTTCCCGGACCCGCTGGTCGAGGGGAGCGGCGGGTCCGGACCCCTTCTTTTTCACACCGCGAGTCCCGTTCTCAGGCAGCCATGAAGCTGTTTCATGGCGTCCCGAGAGCGGGACTCGCGGTTTTCAGGGGCGGGGGATGGAGCGGAGGTTGCTGCGGGCCAGGTCGATCATCCGGCCTACGCCTCCGTCCAGGACCGTGCGGGTGGCGGCGAGGGCGAAGCCGCGGACCTGGGCCGCCGTGATGTGGGGCGGGATCGACAGGGCGTTGGGGTCGGTGCGCACGTCGACCAGGAACGGGCCGGGAGAGGCCAGCGCGGTCGAGAGGACGCCGCGCAGCTGAGCCGGATCGTCGACGACCTCGGCCGGCACGCCGCAGGCCCGGGCGATGGCGGCCAGGTCGGAAACGCCGTGGTCGGTCTCGAACGACGGATATCCCGCCACCATCATCTCCAACCGGATCATGCCCAGCGACCCGTTGTTGAAAGCGATGATCTTCACCGGCACATTCCGCTCCCGCACGGTGCGCAACTCGCCCAGCAACATGGTCAGACCGCCGTCGCCGGACATGGACACCACCTGCCGGCCGGGCTGGGCATGGGCGGCCCCGATGGCGTGCGGCAGGGCATTGGCCATGGTGCCGTGACGGAACGAGCCGATGATCCGCCGCCGACCGTTGGGCGTGAGATAGCGCGCGGCCCACACGTTGCACATGCCGGTGTCCACGGTGATCACGGCGTCGTCGGCGACCAGCTCGTCCAGCACGGCGGCCACGTATTCGGGATGCACGGGCCGCAGCTTCTCCACCCGATCCGTGTAGGCGGAGACGACCTTCTCCAGGGCATCGGCGTGCTTGCGCAGCATCCGGTCGAGGAACGACCGGTCGGTCTTCTGCCGCAGCAACGGCAGCACGGCCCGCAGCGTGGCGCCGACGTCACCCTCGACGCCCAGCTCCAGCCGGGTACGCCGGCCGAGCCGGGAGGCGTCGCGATCGACCTGGACGGTGTGGGCCTGCGGCAGGAAGGTGTCGTACGGGAAGTCGGTGCCCAGCAGGATCAGCAGATCCGCCTCATGGGTCGCCTCGTAGCAGGCGCCGTAGCCCAGCAGCCCGCTCATGCCCACGTCGTACGGGTTGTCGTACTGGATCCACTCCTTGCCGCCGAGCGAGTGCCCGATCGGTGAATGCACGCGAGCCGCCAGCTCCAGGACCTCGGCCCGGGCGTCGCGAACGCCGGCCCCGACGAACAAGCTCACCGTGGCCGCCGAATTGATCTTGGCGGCCAATGCCCGAACGGCCTCCTCGGCCGGCTCGGCCACCGCCCGCGTCTCCACGATGTGACTGGCGCCGGTGGGAAAAGCGGCCGGCTCGGCGGTGAGGTCGCCGGGCAGCACCAGCACGGCCACGCCCTGCTTGGCCAATGCCGTCTGGATGGCGATCCGCGGCAACCGGGGCAGCTGCTCGGGCCGTGACACCAGCTCGCAGTAGTCGCTGCACTCCAGGAACAGGTGCTGCGGATGCGTCTCCTGGAAGTAGTTGGTGCCGATCTGCGTCGACGGGATGTGCGAGGCGATGGCCAAAACCGGGGCGCCGCTGCGATGGGCGTCGTACAGGCCCTGGACCAGGTGGGTGTTGCCGGGGCCGCAGCTGCCGGCGCACACCGCCAGCCGCCCCGTGAGCTGCGCCTCGGCCGCCGCGGCCAGTGCCGCCGCCTCCTCGTTGTGGACGTGCACCCACTCCACGTCCGGGGTCCGGCGGATGGCGTCGGCGATCGGATTCAGGCTGTCGCCCACCAGGCCGTACACCCGGCGCACGCCGGCCTGCCGGAGGACCTCGATGAGCTGGTCGGCGACGGTCTGAGCCATGGGCCACCCTTCCCCGGTCGATGTGGCGCGACTCACCTCCTATTGGCGGGGCCGCACCCGATGTTCACCGAGGAATCTAGTGGCGGACATGCCGATGGCGCCCGCGGAGAGCGGGCGCCATCGTTTGGCCTTGCCTATTTGCTCAGCCTGTTCAGCTGCCGTGAGCGGCCTGGAACTTGGCCACCAGCTCGGCCGGGATGCGGCCGCGGTCGGAGATCTTCTCCCCCTGGCTGCGGGCCCACTCGCGAATGGCCTGGTTCTGCGCGCGGTCGCCGCCGGCCTTCACCGCGGTGGTGCTGCCGCCCCGCTGCTTGCGGCCACCGACTCGCTGCGCCTTCTCGACGAACGAGGTCAGGCCCTCGCGGAGCTTCTTCGCGTTCTCCTCGGACAGGTCGATGGTGTACTCGACACCGTCGAGCCCGAAGGACACGCTCTCGTTGGCCTCACCGCCATCGAGGTCGTCGATCAGCTGGACGATGGTCTTCTGTGCCATGGACGTTTCTCCGTCTGGGTCGGAACGTGGCGTAATACTCGCTGTCAAAGAGGCGTGCCCCGTCGACGCGACTGCGGCCAGTCTAGTCGATACTCCGCACAAAATGACTCACCGACTCGAAACCAAATTGAGCGGCTAACCGGGTGGGGTCGGTCACGCCCGAGCGGCCGATCGGGCAGCAGTTGTCACCACGGCGGTCCGCCCCTAGTACGCCGAACAGACCAGCGACGACAGTTGTCGTCACCGATTCTTCACCGGATCAGGTGGCGTTAGGTCCGGATTCGCCCGTGACCGCGGATTGCTTGCCCCGCTGCGCACGGAACGTGCCTGCCGCAGGATGGAGGGGTGAGCGAACCCGATCCCCGCCGGTGGAAAGCACTGGCGGTCAGCCTCGCCGCCGGCTTCATGAGCCTGCTCGACGTGAGCATCGTGAACGTGGCGCTGCCCTCGGTGCAGAACGGTCTTGACGCCTCCGCCGGATCCGTGCAGTGGATCGTGTCCGGATATGCGCTCACCTTCGGCCTGTCCCTGGTTGCCGGCGGCCGGCTGGGCGACGTGCTCGGCCGACGGGTCATGTTCCTTGTCGCATTGACCGCATTTGTGCTGACCAGCGCGGTGGCCGGCGCGGCCCCGAACGAGACGTTCCTGATCGGCGCGCGACTGCTGCAGGGACTGGCCTCGGGGCTGCTCACTCCGCAGAACTCGGGCCTGATCCAGGATCTGTTCCGCGGCCCCGAACGCGGCAAGGCGTTCGGCCTGCTCGGCGCCACGATCGGCATTTCCACGGCGACCGGACCGGTGCTGGGCGGCCTGATCCTGGCCCTGTTCGGCGACGAGACGGGCTGGCGCTGGGTGTTCTACGTGAACGTGCCGGTCGGGGTGCTCGCGTTCGTGTTGGCCCTGCGCTGGTTGCCGCGGGTGGATCGCCGCCACGTCGTTTTGCGTCGGGAGATCGACCACATCGGCGCGTTCCTGCTCGGTGTCGCGGTGCTGGGCGTGTTGCTGCCGATCGTGGAGTCGGAGAGCGGCCCGGTCGGCTGGTGGTGGCTATTGGCGGCGCTCACGCCGGTTTTCGCGGTGCTGTTCGTGCTGTGGGAGCACCGTGTGTCCGCCCGCGGCGGGAAGCCGCTGCTCGACCTGCGGCTGTTCACCGAGGTTTCCGGCTACTCGTCGGGTTTGCTGCTGGGATCGGTGTACTTCTGCGGGTTCGCCGGCATTTTCCTGGTGATGTCGCTGTTCCTGCAGAAGGGTTTGCACTACACACCGTTGCAGTCCGGACTCACCGTGACACCGTTCGCGGTCGGTTCCTCGATCATGGCGGCGGTCGCCGGCCGGCTGGTTTCCCGCTTGGGTCGCAAGGTGACGGTGGCCGGGCTGAGTCTCATCACGATAGGGCTGGCCGCGGTCGCGGTGGTGGTGCGACTGGTCCCGCAAGACGTGATTGGCGGCGCGATCGCGCTGCCATTGCTGGTGGCCGGAATCGGTGGTGGCGCCGTGATCTCGCCCAACACCACGTTGACGCTGGAATGTGTGCCGAACCGCATCGCCGGTGTGGCCGGCGGCGCGTTGCAGACCGGTCAGCGGATCGGCACCGCGATCGGCACGGCGGTGCTGGCGACCGTCTTCTACTCGGTCGCGGCGGCGAGCCCCAACGTGATGGGACACAGCCCGGCTGCCGTGTCCACGACGTTGTGGTGTGCCATCGGATTCATGCTGGTGGCAATAGTCATCGCCGTGTACGAACTGCGGCGCACCACGGTCGGCCGGGCGGCGGTCCGGCCGGCCGCCGGCGATTAGGGCGTCACCGCGATGTTGGTGAGCCCCTTCACCGCATTGGTGACGGTGTTCGAGGCGTAGACCACGTTCGGCGTGCCTGCGCACTTCGACACCGATGTCACGTCGATCGCGTACTGCCCAACCCCGCCCAGATCGGAAACGTTGTTCCGCCACACGTTTCCGCAGCCGTTCGGGAACGACGGCGTGGTGCTCACGTTGTGCGTCTGGTAGCCGTCGGCGAAGGTGCCGGGGCTGGCGAACGTGCCGTGGTTGCCGTCGATGGTGTAGCCGGCGCCCTTCACGTCGACCCACGAGTCGGCCGAGTTCTCGCCGGTGATGCCCTGGCCGTCGAACGTGTTGCCACTGATCAGGCCGCCGGTGGTGCCCTCCTTGACGTCGATGAGCTCGGCCGCGATGTTCGGGCCCAGATGATTGCCGAGCACCTGCACGCGGTCGCCGCGGTCGACGCCGTCGGTGTTGCCGTAGCAGGGCCAATTTGAGACCGCGGATCCGATGTAGACACCCTCGCCGTAACCCGGCTGCACCAGGCCGGTGTCGGTGATGGTGGAGTTGCGCACCACGGAATCGGCCGACGACCGCCGGAAGTGGATGCCCTCCTCGTCGATGCGCCTCACCGTCACGCCGTCGATGACCGTGTGCGGCGAATTGTCGACGATGATGCCCTTCTTGGAGTCGGCGACGGTGAAACCGGTCAGATTCCAGTAGGCCGCGTTGAACAGCCAGAGCCCGTAGCCGGAGTCGTAGCCGGCGGTCGGCTGGGCGCAGTCCGGCGGGTCGCCGGCCGGGCCGTCGTTGACCAGCACGGCGTCGGCCGGGCCGGTGAGGGTGATGGGCTCGGCCGCGGTGCCGGGTCGCTGCGTGATGAAGGAGCCGTGGTACGTCCCGGACGCCAGCTTGATCACCTGGCCGGGCTCGGCGCTGCCGAGGGCGGCGATCAGCTCCGCCGCGGTGCCCACGTTCACCGTCGGCCCGCTGGGCGGCGTGGTCGTGGTGGTGGTCGTAGTCGTTGTTGTTGTCGTCGTGGTTGTGGTGGTGGTCGTCGGGCCGCCGCCGGCGCAGTCGGCGCCGTTGAGCAGGCAGCCGGTCGGGGTGGCCAGGCCGCTCACGCCGAAGCCGAAGCTGGTGGTGGCGCCGGGCTTGATCGCGCCGTTGTGGCTGACGTTGGCCAGCTTGTAGTGCTGGCCGGTGTGGGTGAGCGTGGCGTTCCAGGCCTTGGTGACGGTGGTGCCGCTGGGCAGGTCGAACTCGACGACCCAGGTGCTGCTGGCGGCCGTGCCGCCGTTGGCGATCGTGTAGCTGCCGTTGTAGCCGTTGCTCCACGTCGAGGTCTGACTGAACTGGGCGGTCAGCGCCGGGGCCGTCGCGGACGGCGCCGTGGCGTCGGCCGGGTGGGCCACGACCAGCAGCGCGGCCACTATGCCGACCGATGCCAGCGGCGCCAGCAGTCTTGTTCGGAACACGCGGGAACCTCCGGAAACGCAGGGCGGGGTCCACGCAGTATCGAGTCGCCCCATCGCCCCGGCAATGGGCGGATCGGGTAACTCCACGTATGTGAATTAAGAATCCGGCGACGCTTTTCTGACGCTTTTCGTATGGACAAAACCGCAGGTCAGGGCGTGTCTTCGGCTATCGCCTGGTCGTAGGCCCGCAGCGTGGCCACGAACAGGTCCCGCTCGTCGGAGGTGAGTGGCGCCAGCACCTTTCGCCACGCGTTCGCGCTGCCGGACAACCAGGCCTTGACGGCCGCGCGGTGATTCTCGGCGATGCTCACGATGGTGCGGCGGCGATCGGCCGGGTCCTCGGCCCGGTCCAGCACGCCCTGCCGGCTCAGGTCGCCGACCATCAGGCTGGCCGTCGTCGGCGCCACCTCCAGCCGGGCGGCCAGCTCGTTGACGGTGAGCGGCCCGTCGCACAGCAGGTAGGCCATCAGTGCGATGTGCCGCGGGGCCAGCGAGAAGCCGTGCAGCTCGGCCGGCACCGGCAGCTTCTTGGCCCGCCCGACCAGCCGCGGCATGAGCAGCAGCAGCTCGCGCACGGTGGTGTCCACCGTTGACATGGCTTTGACTCCAAACTAGCTTTGCTTACAAAGCTAATACTGTTCGACAGTCCATCGTAGGGGGAGCACCACCATGACCGTCCTCGTCACGGGCGCGCGCGGCCGCATCGCGCGGTCCCTCATCAGCCGCCTGACCAGCGCCGGAACGCCCATCCGGGTCGCGAGCAGCCATCCGGGGCCGGGGGAGGTGCGGCTCGACCTGCGGACCGGGGAGGGCCTGGCCGAGGCCCTCGACGGCGTCGACCGGGTGCTGCTCTACACCCAGCCCGGCGGCGTCGAGGCCTTTCTCCAGGCGGCCCACGGCGTTCGTCACGTCGTGCAGGTGTCGTCGTCGGCGGTGCTCTACGGCGGCGGCTCGATCGCCGCGCGGCACAAGGCCGTCGAGGACGCCCTGTTGTCCTCCGGGCTGCCGGTGACCGTGTTGCGGCCCGGCGCGTTCGCCGCGAACTCCTTGCGCTGGGCGGAATCCATCCACGCCAGGTCCACGGTGGAGTTCGCGTATCCGGACGCCCGGTACGCGCCCGTCCAGGAGGACGACATCGCCGCCGTCGCCCAGGCCGTGCTCGACGCGGGCAGCCACCTCGGCGAGGCGTTGACGCTGACCGGCCCCGAGGCGCTGAGCTACCGGCAGCAGGTGGCGATCCTGGCCGAGGTGCTGGACCGGCCGATCACCGTCGGCACGATCAGCCGGCAGCAGGCCACCGAGCGGCGGCCGGCGTTCATTCCAGCGGAGGTGATGGCCGAATTGCTGGACACCGACGCCCGCTGCGTCGACGAGCCGACGCTGGTCACCGACACCGTGCCGGCGATCACGGGTGCGCCGGCTCGGGGCTTTCGTCGCTGGGCAGCCGACCATCGCGCGGAATTCGGGGCACCACAAGGGTGAACTCCGCGCCGCCGGGGCTGGCGACGTCGATGCGGCCGCCGTGCAGGACGGCGTTCTCGTAGGCGATGGCCAGGCCGAGGCCGCTGCCCTCGCCGCGGCGGGAGCGGTCGCCCCGGACGAAGCGGTCGAAGACCACGGGCATCAGCTCCGGCGGCAGGCCCGGGCCGTGATCGCGGACGGCCACGCGGACCTCGGACGGCTCCGTGCCGTCGATGGTGATGGTGACCGGCGGGGCGCCGTGGTGCAGGGCGTTGCTGACCAGGTTGCGGACGATGGTGTGCAGCCGGCGGGGATCGCCGACCAGCACGCCCTCGCCGAGCAGCCGGACGGGGATGTCGGCGGCCACCATCTGCACCACGTCGACGCAGAGCTCTTGCAGGTCAACGGGTTCCGGCCGGAACTCGGCGGCGCCGGCGTCGAAGCGGGACATCTCCAGCAGGTCCTCGACCAGCGCGCTCAGCCGCCGCGACTGGGAGGCGATCAGCTCGGCCGAGCGGTCGTGGTCGGGGCCCGCGAGGCCGTCGCTGGCCGCGATCAGCACGGCCATCGGCGTCCGCAGGTCGTGGGCGACGTCGGCGACGAACTGGCGCTGCTGCTCGTCCTTGCGTCGCAGCTCCTCGATGGACTCGCCGAGCCGCCGGGCCATGGCGTTGAACTCGCCGGCCAGATCGGTGAACTCGTCCTGGCCCTGCACGGGAAGCCGCGTCTCCAGGTCGCCCGAGCCGAGCTGGCGGGCGGCCCCGGCGGCGACCCGGACCCGGCGCTGGATGCGGCGCGCGGCCAACAGCCCGAGCCCGCTGCCGACCAGGATGACCACCACGGATGCGGCGCTGAGCTCCAGCCGGATGCTGGCCAGCTCGTGGTCGACGGAGGCGGTGCTGTAGAATTCGACCAGCAGCATGTTCGGCTCGGTCTGGCCGACGAAGACCAGCTGCAGGCTCCCCTGGTAGGCGCCGTCGTAGTCGATCGGTTCGAGCCCCTGCCGCGCCCGGTCGACCTGCTCCTTGGGGATCACGGCGGGGGAGCCGGCGACCGCGAGATAGCCGTTGCCCCCGGAGACCAGCCGGGACTGCGGGCCGGTGGCCGGGTTGAGGTTCACGATGGACCACTCCAGCGCGAGCCGGCCGTGCAGGTAGTCGGCCGCACCGTCCACCTTGGACCCTTCGGGGGCGGCGGCGTGCACCAGCCACTGGTGGATCTGCTGGGCGTCCGACTGGAAATCGGCCGATGCGGCGTCCCGGAAGCGATGCTGGATCTCGCTCTGCTGCAACTGGTACGACAGATAGGCCATGGTTGCGGTGGCGGCCACCGTGATCGCGATGACCGACAACACGATGGACGTGCGCAGCCCGGGATGCCAACGCCTCACGGCTTGACCAGGCGGTAGCCGAGCCCCCGCGCGGTGCGCAGCAGCGTCGGGTTGCCCGGGTCCGGCTCGATCTTGGCCCGCAGCCGGGCCACGGCCGCGTCCACCAGTCGCGAGTCGCCGGCGAAACCGTAGTCCCACACCCGCTTGAGCAGCGTCTGCCGGGACAGCACCTGGCCCACGTGGTCGGTGAACTCCAGCAGCAGCCGCATTTCCGTGGAGGTCAGGTGCAGCTCCTCGCCGGACTTGGTGACGATCATGGCCTCGGCGTCGATGGACAGGTCGCCGAACGTCTGCACGCTGGGCTGTTCCTGGCCGGTCGAGGCGCGGCGGAGAATGGTCTTCACGCGGGCGTCGAGCACCCGCGGCTCGGCCGGCTTGACCACGTAGTCGTCCGCGCCGCCTTCCAGCCCCACCACCATGTCCACCGGGTCGCCACGCGCCGTCAACAGGACGACGGGAACCGTGGACCTGGCGCGGATCCTGCGGCACACCTCGAAGCCGTCGATGCCCGGCAGCATCACGTCCAGCAGCACCAGGTCGGTCGGGATGCGGTGGTCGAACAGCTGCTCAAGGGCCAGCTCGCCGCTGTGAGCGACCGTCACCTCGTGGCCCAGCGCGGTCAGCGCCCGGGCCAGGGCCTCGGCCAGCACGGTGTCATCCTCGACGAGCAACAGCTGGGCCACCGCGCCTCCTCCGGTCGGATACACAGTGGTTAGCACGAACGGCGTACCGGCGCCGCGCCGGGATGCGGTTGGCGGGCCGGCCGGGTGGCGCACAGCTCGAAGTGCCACGGCTCGTTGTCGTAACGGCGGTACAGCTTGTGCTTGTCCCCGTTGCGCTCCAGCCACGCCGCCCCCTCGGACGGGCGGACGTCCAGCGCGGTGCCCTGCACGTGGCTCGACTCGTGCGGCGGCAGCACCCAGCGGCGGGCCTCCTGGTGCGAGCCCGCGCTGCGCACCGCGTCCTTGTACAGGCGGTACTGCTCGGCCGCGTCCCGATGACCCGACGTCAGCCCGATCAGCTGGCCGTCCCGCCAGAACGCCTCGGCGCGGGCCGCCTCGAACGCGCGGCGGGTCGTCGGGTGCAGGCCGGCCAGCGACTCACGCGGGAACCGCAGGCCCAGGGCCCACTGGGCGGCATGATGCCGGGCCGCGCCGTGGTGGCGCAGGACGGCCACCGGCAGGAACACGCGGGCCAACACCTTGGTCGCGGCTTCGAGCAGGATCGTTCGGGTCATACGGACAATCGTGAGGGCGGCGTGTGCTGGCTCTGACCTAGGAGTGTCACGGCTGTGTGACAGTGGCTCACTGTGGGGCCCGCAACGGTCGGAAGAACTCCCGGATCTCGGCCACCAGCTCCTCGGGCCGTTCCAGGGCGGCGAAGTGCCCGCCGCGCTCGAACTCGGTGAACCGGGTCAGGTTGTAGCCGCGGCGCACGAACTCCTCGGGCGGCGTCATGATCTCGTGGGCGAACGAGGCGAAGCCGGTCGGCGTGTCCACGTACCCCGGCGCGAGCATGCCCTCGTTGTGCTGGGCCTCGTAGTACAGGCGGGTCGAGGTGGCGGCGGTGTTGGTCAGCCAGTAGAGGGTGATGGTGGTCAGCAGCTCGTCCTTGCTGAACACGGACTCGACATCGCCGCCGCAGTCGCTCCAGGCCCGGAACTTCTCCACGATCCAGGCCGCGAGGCCGGCGGGGGAGTCGGACAGCGCGGCGGCCAGCGTGGCCGGCTTCGTGCCCTGGAGCAGGCTGTACGCGCCCTCTTCGGCCTGCCACTGCCCGATCTCGGCCAGGAACGCCCGCTCGGCCGGCGTGAGCGGCGGCGAGTTCTCGTCCAGCACCGGCAGCGCGCCCAGCAGGTTCAGGTGGATGCCGGCCAGGTGCTCGCCGTGGGTGCGGGCGAGCGCGGTGGTGATCATCGCGCCCCAGTCGCCGCCCTGCGCGCCGTAACGCTCGTAGCCGAGCACCTCGGTCATGAGACGGTGGAACAGGGTCGCGATGGCCTGGGGGCTCAGGCCGGGCGTGCCCGGATGGGGGGAGAAGCCGTAGCCGGGCAGGCTCGGCGCGATCAGGTCGAAGGCGTCGGCCGGGTCGCCGCCGTGGGCCGCCGGCTCGGTCAGCGGTCCGATGATCCGGTGAACCTCGAAGAACGATCCCGGCCAGCCGTGCGAGAACAGCAGCGGGAACGGCTTCGGCCCGATTCCCTTGGCGTGCACGAAATGCACCGTCGTGTCGCCGACATCGGCCAGGAACTGGGGCAGGGCGTTGAGCCGCTGCTCGGCCGCGCCCCAGTCGAACACCACCCGCCAGTACGTGAGGAGTTCTGCGAGATAGTCCGGCGGCGTGCCGTGCGTCCAGGCGGATCCGGACAGTGCTGGCGGAAAGCGCGTCCTGGCCAGCCTTTCCCGTAAATCGGTGAGCTGCTGGTAGGTGGTGACGCTCCGAAATGGACGCACCGGTGTTCCCTTCGACGGCGTTGGCTCCACGTCTACGCCTGCCGCCGCGGGTTATCCAGGCCCCGCCGCGCTCCCGTCGGCCGGCGCCGGGAAGGACTGTCCGAACACGACGTTCAAGACTGCCCGTTCATGCGCTGTAGCGGATCATCCACTCGGTGTCGGGGTCGACGCCCGTGAACTCGAACCGCTCCGGCGGCACGATCTCCACGGTGTGGTCGGCCGGCACGCGCGCCGGCAGCGTGCCGAAACGCTCGCGGCGGACGGCGGCGGCTTCCTGGTCGGTGAGCTCAGCCATGACTACCTCCGGACTTCCTGGTCGGCCGGAACTTGGCCCGGTAGCTGCGGGCCGAGACGCCGACGTGCTTGGCGAAGTTGCGGCGCAGTGACTCGGCGGAGCCGAAGCCCGTCATCACCGCGATGTCGGTGACCAGGTGGTCGGTGGTCTCGAGCAGGGTCTTGGCCCGCTCGGTCCGTTCCCGGCCCACCCAGTCGACGATGCTGGTCCCGGTGGCCTGGCGGAACTTGCGCACCAGGCTCCTCTCGCTGACGTGTGCCTGTGCCGCCAGCTGGTTCAACGTGAGCGGCTGGTGCACGTGTTCCCGCAGCCAGCTGAGAAAATCCGGCATGAGCTGACCGTGGTCGCGGGAGAGCTGCTCGCCGGACCGGTTGGGCGCGACGACCAGCAGCCGGCCGATGGCGTTGGCGTAGGCGTCGCCGATGTCCAGCGACAGCAGGTGCAGCGCGATGTCCGCAGTGGACAGTGCGCCGCCGCAGGTGTGCACCGCGCCGTCGTCGACGAAGATCCGGTCGATTTCCAGGCGGGTGGAAGGAAACTCCTCACGGAACGCCGCCGAGTAGAGCCAGTGCGTGGTGGCGCGGCGGCCGTCGAGCACGCCCGCGCGGCCGAGCAGGAAGGTGCCGCCGCACAGTCCGACCATGCGCGCGCCGCCGTGGAAGGCGGCCCGCAGCAGAGCCAGCAGCGTGCGGCTGCGTGGGGCGAACGGATTCTCGACACCGGGGACAAAAACCGTGTCGGCCGACAGCACGGTCGCCATCGGGGCCAGGTCGCCGAGGTCCACGCCGCCGGGCAGCGGCTGGCGGCGGCGTTCGCCGCACAGCACGACCTGGTAGCGGCCGGTGAGGTCGTCCGCGCCGGGGAACGGCCGGCGACCGAACACCTGTTGCACCACAGCCACTTCCAGCGTCACCGAGTCGGGCAGCACCGGCACCGCGATCACGTGGCGGTCGCGGCCGCGGGAGACCGGCGGGGACTTGACGGGGTGCATGGCTCAGGCCGCGGCGACGAGGGCGTCGCGCATGATCTGGAGCTGGCCGTGGTGCTGGACGACGTCGGTGTAGACGTGCAGCAGGGCGCCCGCGCTGTCGGTGTCCTCGTGGGCCGCAGCGATGTCCTTGGATAGCTGGATGACGGTGTCCCGGACCCGGTCGAGCAGGGGCGCGACCGGCCCTTCCGCCGTGAACTCGGCGTCCCGGTCGCGGTGCGCCGGGCGGCCGGAGACGACCTCGCCGACCCAGTAGCCGATGGCGCCGACGCTGTGGTTGAGCAGCGCGTACGGCGTGTTGGCGCCCGGCAGCGGCATGCGCCGGTTGGCCAGGTCGTCGCCCAGTTCGGCGACGATGTCGGCCATCCCGTTGAGCGCGTTGGCGAAGAAGTCGAGGTACTGCTCTCGCGTGATCACTGGCGTCTCCAGTCGGCACCTGTCGAGGCGGTGTGCGATTCACGGGGACTTATTGCGCACCGGTTAGAACGGTGTGCAGCATTGCATGACGTCTGCGCACCTGTCAAACTGGTGCGCATGGTTCACCGCTTCCCGTGCGACCACCCGGCGCTCGACTTCGTCGGCACCCTGCGCGGCCGCCGCTTCGACGACCCGCTGGAGATGCTCGACGGGCCCGCGTCCCTGGACGCCTGGTACCGCGAGTCCTCGATCCTCGATGCCGGCCCCCCGGCCGGGCCCGCCGACCTCGTCGACGCCGTCGCCCTCCGCGAGGCCATCTACGCCCTGGTCGCCGCCCGCCTCTTCGACGAGGAGCGGCGCCCCGCCGACATCTCCCTGATCAACTCCTTCGCCCGCGCCACCCCCGCCGCCCCCCAGCTCACCCCCGCCGGCCGCCGCGTCGAGGCCACCCCCGCGCAAGCGCTTGCCACCGTCGCCCGCGCCGCCGTCGACCTCCTCGGCGGCCCCGACCTCGCCCTCCTCAAGGAGTGCCAGCGCCCCGAGTGCAACCAGGTCTTCATCGACCGCTCCCGCGGCTTCCGCCGTGAATGGTGCTCAATGACCACCTGCGGCAACAAAGTCAAAGGCGCCACCTACCGCGCCCGCCAACGCGGAAACCTCGCCCCCGCCACCTGACACATTCGGGCGACTACCCCGCGGTCGCCCCCGGCCCGCCGCTACCGGCCGCACGTGAGTGGCTCATTTCGCCTCCGCGGCCACCTGAGCCACTCACGTGCCCGGCGAGTGTCGCACCTGAGTGGCTCAGGTGGGCCCAGGGGGCAAGTGAGCCACTCATGTGGACTGGTCAGAGCGTTGCGGGGTAGGCGAATCCCTAGTCCGTAGTCTGTCTTAGACGTCCGTTCTATACATACGTCATGAACGTGTGTATGTTTCGAGTCATGACACACGCCACGCAAACACCCCGCCTCGCCGGACGGCGCGAATGGATCGGCCTGGCCGTTCTGGTGCTCCCGCTGCTCCTGGTGTCCATGGACATGACCGTCCTCTACTTCGCGATCCCGTCGATCTCCTCGGCCCTGGCCCCCAGCGGCACCGAGCAGCTGTGGATCATCGACATGTACGGCTTCGTGCTGGCCGGCCTGCTCATCACGATGGGCAACATCGGCGACCGGATCGGCCGCCGCAAGCTGCTGCTGATCGGCTCGGTGATCTTCGGCCTGGCCTCCGTGGCGGCCGCCTTCGCCAGCGACCCGACCACGCTGATCGTCGCCCGGGCCATCCAGGGTGTCGGCGGCGCGACGTTGATGCCCTCGACGTTGGCGTTGGTGCGCAACATGTTCGAGGACGAGAAGCAGCGCCGCTCGGCCATCGCCGTCTGGTCCACCGGCCTGTCCGTCGGCGCCGCACTCGGCCCGATCGTCTCCGGTGTGCTGCTCCAGTTCTTCCCGTGGGGCTCGGTCTTCCTGATCAACGCCCCCGTCATGGTCCTGCTGCTGATCCTCGTGCCGACGCTGGTGCCCGAGTACCGCCTGCCCAAGGGTCAGGCCGGCAGGTTCGACTTCGCCTCGGGTCTGCTGTCGCTGGCCGGTGTGCTGTCGGTGATCTGGGCTCTGAAGGAGGCCGCGGTCAACGGCTTCTCCACCCTGCCGGCCGTCGCCCTCGTGGTCGGTGTCGCCCTCGGCTACGTGTTCGTCCGCCGGCAGAAGACGCTCCAGCACCCGATGATCGACCCGCAGCTGTTCCGCAACCGCGACTTCGGCGCCTCCATGACCGTCAGCATCGCCTGCGCGTTCTGCCTGATCGGGTTCGGCATCTTCACCACCCAGTACATGATGGAAGTCCTGCGGATGAGCACCCTCGAAGCCGCGCTGTGGACCATGGCTTCCCCGGTCGTGGTCACGCTGGTGGTGCCGTTCGTGACGATCGTGGCCCGCACGGTCCGCCCCGCCTACATCATTGCCACCGGCTTCCTTGTTGCCGCCGTGGGCTTTGTGGTCATGACTCAGCTCGGGGTCGAGCGCAACCTGTTCACGGTCATGGGTGGCGCGATCGGGATCGGCATGGGCATCGCCATCGTGCTGACCTGCATCACCGACCTGGTTGTCGCCGCTGCTCCCAAGGAGCGTGCCGGAGCTGCGTCCGCACTGCTGGAGACCGGCCAGGAACTGGGCGGTGCGTTGGGTATCGCCATCCTCGGCTCCGTCGGCGCCGCGGTGTACGGCAGCTACTTCGACGCCCACACCCCGATCAATGTCCCAGCCGCCGCGGTGGAGGCGTCCAACCAGACCCTGGCGACGGCTTCGACTGTGGCCCACGGCCTGCCCCAGGCTCAGGCCGACTCGTTGTTGACGGTGGCCCGTGAGGCGTTCACCAGTTCCCTGCACTACTCGGCGATCGCCGGTGGTGTGGTGGCGGTCGGCGCGGCGATCTTCACCATCGCCCTGCTGCGCCGGATCAAGCCCACCCCGCCCGCCCCCAAGGACGAGAACAAGACCGAAGAGACGAAGGTCCTCCACAGCACCGTCGCCTGACAGCGGCGAGTAGGTGAGTCGGGGCCCGGCTCGTTCGTACCAGGGCGAGCCGGCCCCACAACCACCAACAGACTTCCGTTGCCGGCACCACGCGTCATGAAGGTTTGCGTGGCAGCAAAGACGCGGCGGCGACGGAACAGGATCGACCCCCACCCGGGACGGCGGGTGGGGGTCGATCCCTTTTATGCGAGCAGCTTTTTGACGGCGTCGACTACCGTGCGGCGGCGGAACTCCCGGGTGGAGGCGTCGGCCAGCTCCGGGTTGGTCGTGGCCCAGGCGGCGGGGATGGCCTGGAGCAGCACGAGAAGCTGGACGGGATCGAAGTGGGTGGCCACGGCGCCGTCGACCTGCGCCTGTCGAAGCCGTTCCAGGCGAACGTTGTTGACGGCTGAGACGGCGGGCAGGACGCCGTTGCCGCGTTCGAGTCGGTACCAGGTGGACAGTCGAAGCGTCACGGGATGGGCCTCGTAGTGGTCGAACAGCCGGCCCGCGTAGGCCGGCAGGTCGCCGGCGTCGAACGGCACCAGCTCGTAGAACTCGGCGATGCTGCGGGCGAACACCGCCTCGAACAGGTCGTCCTTGTTGCCGAAGTACGAGTAGATCAGCGCCTTGTTGCAGCCCGCGGCGGCCGCGACCCGGTCCACCCGGGCGCCGGCGATGCCGTGCTCGGCGAACTCGGCGGTCGCCGCTTCCAGCAGTCGCTGTCGGGTGGCGTGCGCGTCCCTGGCCATGGTGTGAGCGTAGCAACTATCTAGTTAGTTGACGCGGAATGTTCCAGATGGTGTCATGGTTGATGTAACCATCCAGTTAGTTAGAGAGTGAAGGCGGTAGGACGATGAGGACCTGGCTGATCACCGGAAGCTCGCGCGGCCTCGGTCGGCGGCTGGCCGAGGCCGCGCTGGCCGGCGGCGACAACGTGGTGGCGACCGCGCGCAAGCCCGAGCAGCTGGACGACCTGGTGCGTGAGTACGGCGACCGGGTGGCGCCCTTCGCCCTGGACGTCACCGACGGGGCGCAGGCCGAAGCGGCCGTGCGGTTCTCGGTGGAGCGCTTCGGCCGCCTTGACGTCGTGGCCAACAACGCCGGCTACGCCGCCAGCGCGCCGATCGAGCACATGCCGGAAGCCGACTTCCGCGACCAGTTCGAGGCCAACTTCTTCGGCGTGGTCAACGTGACCCGCGCCGCGCTGCCGGTGCTGCGCAAGCAGCGCTCCGGCCACATCCTGCAGTTCTCCTCGGTCGGCGGCCGGGTCGGCGGCTCCCCGGGCATGGGCGCCTACCAGTCGGCCAAGTTCGCCGTCGAGGGCTTCTCCGAGGTGCTGAACAACGAGGTCAAGCCGTTCGGCGTGAAGGTGACGATCATCGAACCCGGCCCGTTCCGCACCGACTGGGCGTCCTTCTCCACCGACCAGGTGATCGACCCCGACTACGACGGCACCGTCGGCGAGATGGACCGCTTCCGCGCCAAGACCTCGGCCGACTGGCCCGGTGACCCGGTCCGCGCCGCCAAGGTGATCGTCGACGTGGTCGACGCCGACGAGCCGCCGCTGCGCCTGCTGCTCGGCGCCACCGCCGTCGACCTCGTGCGCAAGTCGCAGGATTCCCGGGCGGCCGAGGTGCAGATGTGGGCCGACGTCAGCCGGTCGGCCGATTTTCCTCAGGCCTGAACGCGTATCGGGGCGCCCAGGCCGCCAGCACCGAGGCCACGAAGTTGGCGTCGGGCTGCCGGGTCAGCAGGTGGTCGGCGCCGTCGATGGCGATGAACGACTTGGGGTGCCGCGCGGTGTCGAAGATCCGCCGGGCGTGGTCCACGCCGACCAGCTCGTCCACCGGCGAGTGCATGACCAGCAGCGCGGCGTCCAGCGTGGCGATGCACTCGGCCTGCGGCTGGGCGGCGACGTCGGCCAGGAAACTGGCCCGCACGCGGAACTTCCGCCCGCCGAGCACCACGTCCGCCTCGACGTCGCGTTCGATGTCGTCCCGCCGGTCGCCGAGCAGGTGCAGCACGTGCTCCGGGTCCGCCGGCGCGCCGATCGTCGCCACCGCCCGTGCCTCGGGAATCCGGTGCCGCGCCGCCAACACCGCCGCCCCGCCGAGCGAATGCCCGATCAACAGGGTCGGCGCGGCGTAGGTCGTCCGCAGGTGGTCGGCGGCCAGCACGAGGTCCTCGATGTTGGACGAGAAGTCGGTGTTGCCGAAGTCGCCGCCCGAGCCGCCGAGACCCGTGAAGTCGAAGCGCAGCACCGCGATGTCGTAGGCCGTCAGCGCCTTGCAGATCCGGGACGCGGCCAGCACGTCCTTGCTGCACGTGAAGCAGTGCGCGAACAGCGCGTAGGCGCAGGGCGTGCCCTCCGGCAGTTCGAGCCGGGCGGCCAGCGGCACGCCCAGCGACCCGGTTAACTCGGTCTTGGCACTGTGCATCGATCAGTCCTGACGGTGGCGCTGGTAGTGGCGGGCCACCCGTGCCCGGTTCCCGCAGCTGGGCGAGCACCACTCGCGGCGCGTGTGTTCCTTCACGAAGTACAGCACGCAGTTCGGCGCCAGACAGGCGCGCAGCCGGCCACGCTCCGCGCCGGCAAGCAATTCGAGCCCCATGGTCGCGATCACACCCGCCGCCGGCCCGTGCAACGTGCGCTCCGGCAGCCCGCCGTCCGGCCAGATCAGCCGGGCCTGCGCCTGCTCGGCCAGCACGTTCAGGACGGCCAGCGCCGCCGGCCGCGACATCGGGTCGACGGGCGCGCGGGGGTCCTCGGTGGCGTCGGCCGCGAGCCTTCGCAGCGCCCGTCGCAGGTCACGTAGTTGGCCGAGATCCACCGGCCCGGGCAGGTCGGCCGCGTGCGGCCACGCGTCGTCCAGCACGTCCCCGTCGGGGCGGACCGTGTTCATCAGCTCAACCGGCAGCGGTTCCGGCACCCCGTCAACCTAGCACACCGCTAATGGAACCAAAGGTTGCTATCCATTTGGCCCCTGTCGGTGGGGGCTAGGTGCCGGCGCGCAAGGCGTCGACGGGCTCCAAGGTGGCGGCGCGGAGGGCGGGGTAGAGGCCGGCCAGCAGGCCGACCAAAGCACCGGCGAAGGGTGCGCCGGCGGCGAGAGGGAGGTCGAGGACGGGCGTCCAGTTGTTGAGGGCGGAGATGACGACCACGGCGACGATGCCGGCGCTGGTGCCGATGACGCCGCCGATGAGGCCGACGGTGCCGGACTCCACCAGGAACTGGCCGGCGATGTGGCGGCGGCGGGCGCCCAGGGCGCGGCGGAGGCCGATCTCGCCGATGCGCTCCATGACAGTGACGAGGGTGACGTTGGCGATGCCGATGGCGCCCACGACCAGGGAAACGAGGCCCAGCACGACGAACAGGCCGTTGACGTCATGCTCGACGCCGCCGCGCAGGGTGGCGGGGTCGGGCGGGGCGACCACCTGGAGCTGGGCGTGGTCGTTGGGGCTCAAGGCAACGGGGGCCTGACGGGCGATCAGCGGGGCGGCGCCGAGGTCGGTGCGGATCAACACCTTGCTGGGGGCGCCGATGTGCAGGCGGTCGGCGGCGGCGGTGTAGGGCAAGATCACCGAAGCGTCGAGGGCATGGTCGAGGTCCAGGCCGGAGGCAGCGAGCACGCCGATCACCGTGAAGGCCTGGTCGTTGACGAACACGGCGGGCTGGTCGTCGACGCGGGTGATGCCCAGCAGCTTGGCGGCGGTGGCGCCGAGAACGGCGACGCGGTCGTGCCGGGTGACGTGACCGTTGTCGAAAAAGCGGCCCAGGGCAAGGGAACCGTTCACCACCTCGGGCAGGCCGGCGGTGGCGGCGACGACGGGCAGCGAACGATCGGTGACGGTGTTGGGGTCGTGCAGCTCATTGGCCCGCACGGAGGGATTGGCGGCGGGGTCCATTTCGGACACCGAGGCGGCGGCATGAACGCCATTGAGCCGCAACAGGTCCGATAAACCGGACCATGACACCAGCGGGTGGGGCGCCGTCGGAACGGTCACGGTGACGCCGGTGGCGCTGACGGCGTCGAAACGGCCGGCGATCTGGTTGCCGGCGGTGGTGGCGACGCCGAGGGTGATGACCAGAGTGGTGATGCCGATGAAAGTGCCGAGCATGGTCAGGGCGGTCCGCACGGGACGGGAGGCGACGCCGGCCAGGGCCTCGTCGCCGAGATCGATCAGTCGCACAGCCGGCCGTCCTCGATCCGCACCCGACGCTGGGCGCGCCGGCTGACCTGCTCGTCATGGGTGATCACGATCAACGTCACGCCCCGCGCCGCCAACTCGTCGAACAGGTCGAGCACGCCGGAAGTGTTGGCCCGGTCGAGGTTCCCGGTGGGCTCGTCGCACAACAACAGCGCCGGCCGGCCCAACAGGGCGCGGGCGATGGCGACCCGCTGACGCTCGCCGCCGGACAGCTTGTCGGGGCGGAAATCCTTGCGGTGACCCAAACCCACCTGCCCCAGGGCATGGGAAGCCCGCTCCGAACGGTGCTTGCGATCGGAAGAGCCGTACAACTCGGCCATGGCCACGTTGTCGACCGCGCTGCGGTACGACAACAGGTGAAAGGACTGGAAGACGAAGCCGATCCGGCTGCCACGCAACGAAGTGCGCTCACGGTCGCTCAAGCCGGCGGTCTCCACGCCGTCCAGCTGGTAGCTGCCGGACGTGGGCCGGTCCAACAGGCCCAAGGTGTTCAGCAAGGTCGACTTGCCGGAGCCCGAGGCGCCGACGATCGACACGTACTCGCCACGGGCAACGGTCAGATGGACGTCGCTCAACGCCTCCACCGGCGGATCGGCGGCGAACACGCGGCTCACGGCGTCCAGCTTGATCACGGTCACTTGCTGCCCACCACCACGCGGTCCCCGACGGCCAGACCGGTGCCCGACACCTCGACCAAGCCGTTGGCAGTCAGCCCCAACCGCACGCCGACGTCCTGCACGGAGCCGTCCTTGCGCTGCACCTGCACGCGTGTCGACCCGTCCTGGCTGGTGGCGACGGCGGCGACCGGCACCACCAGAACCTCGCCGTTGGTCTTGCCGACCTCGATGTCGATCTTCGCGGCCTTGTTGGCGTAGGCGGCCAACGCGGCCGGGTCCTGCGCCACCAGACGTAGCGGCGTGGCGTCCGAAGTGGACTGTTGCTGCTGCTGGGGCTGTTGCGGCGCACTGGGTTGCACGGGCTCATCGGTGGGTGGTGGTGCGGCGTCCTTGCCGATGGCGTCCACCTTCGCCGGCATGGTGGCGCCGTCGGGCAGCGTCAACGTGGCGTTCATGCCGGCGTGGATGAACTGGGCATCGGCCGACGGCACGGTGCTCTGGATGTTCACGGTGCTGTTGGTGACTGTGCCGATCGGCCCGGCGGCGGTCGCGCCGGCCCGCGTGGTGACGGTGTCCACGCGGACCGGAAGCGTTGGCAGGAAAAGGATCTCGCCCGACGGCACGGTCACCTTGTCGGCCTCGGCCTGCGGCTCGTAGCCGGCGTGCTCGTACCAGCGCTTGACCTGGATCTGCGTCACCACGTCGAACGTGCCGTTGGTCAGGTGCCCGTAGCCCAGGGCGGTCAGCGCCTGCTGGAGCTGCTTGACGTCATCGCCCTTCATGCCGTCGGACAAGGTCCGGTACATCGGAACCTGGCCCGGCAGCAGGAAAACCGGCCGGCCGCTCACTTCGAGCAGCCGCTGGCCGGAGCCGACCGTCGTGCCGACGGCGGGGGCCCGAGTCACCAGCTGCGTCGCGGCCCCGCCGACCGTGCCGGTCAGTGTCAACGGCGTCGCGCCGGTGTAGCTGATCGTGCCCTGCGCGGTGATCGTGCTGGCCAGGGCCTGCTTGGCCACCCCGACCGTGATCAACGACGCGGGCGGCGGCTGGTGCGCGGCGGCCGCGTCGGCCGGCGAGGTGATCTGGGCGCCGACCGCCCAGCCGGCCGCGCCGGTCGCCAGGGCCACGCCGACCACCAGCAGCATCACCCGTCTCGGGTTCATCAGCCGACACCGACCTGGAGCAGCTTCTCCACGAACGGCTTCGCCGCCGCCTCGTAGGCCTTGCCGCACTCCAGGTCGTCGAGGGAGATCTTGATCTCCTTGGTCAGCGCCTGCTTCTTGTCCACCGCCGGACTGTCGGTGTGCTCCTGCTCCACCGTCTGCTCCAGGGTGCGCTCGATCACCCCGGGCTTGGTGCTGGGCACGGTGTAGCCGTGCTGACGCAGGCAGTTGCCGTAGTCCTGGGCGGCGGCCAGCACGGTCGCGTCGGTGGTGAACTGCTGCTCGGCCAGGGCGGCAGCGGCCTGGGCCGTCGGGTCGGTCGTCACGGCGGGGCCGTCGTCGATGTTGCCGAGCTGCTTGCTGATCTTGTCGGAGCAGCCGCCGGTCTTGACGTCGGTCTTCTTGCTGGCGGTTGTCAGCTTCTCCCGGGCGCCGCCGTCGAAGGCCTGGTCGTAGGCCTGCTGCCGGGCCGGGTCGAGGCCGGCGCGGATGGCGTTGTTGGGGTTGGACTCGGGGCCGGCGGCCGGCCTGACCACGTTCGGGTCGTTGGGGAAGACGTCGCCGGCGTAGTAGGTGCCGTAGCCGTATTTCTGCCGATACGGCTTGAGCACGTCGTACGGCACGAGCGCCGGGTCCTTGCCGGCCACGTTGCCGGCGGGCCGGCTGTAGTGCTGCGGATGCGGCACGTACTGGAAGCCGGCGGCCTTCATGCAGTCGGCCATCAGGTTCTCGAACTTGATGGACCAGGCCTCGGCCTTGCCCTCCGGCGTGTTCGTGTCCGGGGCTGCCTCGGTAGGCGTGGATGCCGAGGAAGAGGTGCCGGCCGGGGTGGTCGAGGTGGCCGAAGGGGCACCTCCGCAGCCGGCCAGCAGCACGCCGGCCGCCCCGACGGCCAGCAGCGCCCTTATCGTGGTGGTCATGACGGTCTCGACGGGCGAGTGCGCCAAAAGGTTGAGGCAACCCCGCGCGGCCGCCCGGCGTCGGAGCAGGCATGGCCAGAGGTGACGTCGAGTTCGTGGAGTTCGTGCGGGCCAGCTCCGCGCGCCTCCAGCACGCGGCGTACCTGCTGACCGGGGACCGCCACCAGGCCGAGGACGACGTGCAGACGGTGCTGGTGCGGGTGTACACGGCGTGGTCCCGGATCCGCCGGCAGGACCCGTTCGCCTACGCCCGCAAGGTGCTGGCCAACATGGTCATCGACCGCTGGCGGCGGCCCATCCGGGAGGACGCCACCGAAGAGCTGCCCGAACAGCCGATCCCCGACCTGGCTGACGGCGTCGCGACCCAGGAGTGGCTGCTGCGGGCCCTGGCCCTGCTGTCGCCGCGGGAACGGACCATCGTCGTGCTGAGGCACTTCTGGGACCTGTCCGAGGCCGACGTCGCCGTCGAGCTGAAGGTCTCGGTCGGCACGGTGAAGAGCACGGCCTCGCGGGCGCTGGCCAAGATGCGCATGTCCGAGGCGCTCATGGAGCGTGTCTCATGAACGACGTCGACCGCCTCCGGGAGGCCATGGCCGAGCCGCCGGACCAGTGCTTCGCCCCCGTCGACGTGGCGCGGGTGATGCGGATCGGCGGCCGCCGCCGGGCCCGCCGGCGCCTGCTGACCGGGGCCGCCATGATCGTGGCGTTCATGGCCGTCGCCGGCAGCGTGCTCGGTGTCCAGATCTTCCGGGACGCCCAGGACCACAGCACCGTCACCGTGTCCGCTCCGCACACCGCGGCCACCGATGTGGTGCCGATGGGCACGGTGGTCGACACGGGCATCGCGGACGCCGAAGGCCGCGCGGTGCTGTTCTTCGCGCACGTCCGCGACGCCACCGGATCCGCCAAGTACCAGCTGGTCCTGGCCCACAAGGCGGCCGACGGCAAGCTCACGCCCACGCTGACGATCGATGCCGACCTCAGCGGCAACGGCTTCCACAGCGTCACCACCGGCCACCCGGGCAGCTATGTGCCGCTGTTCGGCTTTTTCGTCGGGCCGGTGCAGCATTTCAAGTCCGTGTACGCGGGCGGTCCGCTGCCGGTGGACGGACAGCGGGTGCCTGAGCTGAACGTCACCATTTTCTGGGCGCTGCCCAAGTACGACGCTGAGGGCATCACGCAGGCCAGCGTGGTGCAGCTGTCGGCGTTCGACGATCAGGGCGCCCTGCTCGATTACGGCCAGGGGCCCGGCCGCTAAACGGAGCGCAGTACCGTCGCCACCACGCCGAGCACTTCCGCGCGGTCGCCGTCGATCACGCTGTAGGCCGGATTCCGCGGTTCCAGATACACGTGCCCGTTTTGCTTCCGGTAAACCTTCACCGTGGCTTCACCGTCGATCATGGCGGCCACGATCTGCCCCGAATGGGCCTCCTGCTGCTTGCGGATGACGACGATGTCGCCGTCGCAGATCGCGGCGTCGACCATCGAGTCGCCGCGGACCCGCAGGCCGAATACCGTGCCGCGGCCGGTCAGTTCCCGGGGCAGCGTCAGAATGTCGTCGACGTGTTCCTCGGCCGTGATGGGAATACCGGCGGCGATGTCGCCGACCACGGGAACGCTGACGGCGCCGTCGCCGTGCTCGCGGCTGCGGCCGTTGCCGCGCAGGAAGTCCCGCACGTCGATCGGGCGCGACACCGAGGCGCTGCGCCGCAGGTAGCCCTTTTCCTCAAGGGCGGCGAGATGCTTGGAGACCGAGGAGTTGGACTTCAGGCCGACCCGGTCCGCGATCTCGCGCGTGCTCGGCGCATAGCCGTACTCGACCACCCACTCCTTGATCGTGGCCAGGATCTTCACCTGCCGCTCGGGGAGCGACTCCACGTCCATGTCCTGGAACGGGTCGAAATCGGTGTATGCGGTCACCGGTTGATCATAGGACGGGCCCTTTTCGTGGAATCCGGCGGACACCCATTCCGGTTGTCGTCCGACACCGTCCGTCGTGATGTCGACGCCATCGCCGGCCGGAGGGCTGGCCGCGCGGTCGAACGGCCGGCAAACATGATTGATGCTCAGGCCTTCGTTTTCACACCATCGTGTCGTGGAGGGTTCGGCGTGTCGCTTGACGGCAACGCCTGTTCTGACAGAGACGGATCGACATCCAGGAGGAGACATGAAGCGCATCGCTTTGCTCGGCGCCAGTCTGTTCGCGATGGTCGCCCTGGCCGCCGCGCCGGCCTCGGCCGCCCCCGTCGACCACCCCGGCGACGGCGGCTGCTGGACGCAGCACCACCACTACCAGTGCGACGACGACTGGTGGGGCTGGAACGACGGTATCGGCGGGCTCGGGATCGGGATCGGCATCGGGATCGGGCTCTGAGCGGGACCCGCTGCCGGGAACCAGCCCGGACCGGGTGGGGCTGATCGCGTTCGGCCCCACCCGGCCACCGGGGATCTAGGGTGGCACCGTGCCTGCCTTCGACGACGTGCGGTTTTTCGCCATCCCGATGACGACCCGGTTCCGGGGCATCACCGTGCGGGAAGGCGCGGTGCTGCGCGGCCCGAACGGCTGGGGCGAGTTCTGCCCGTTCGACGACTACGACGACGCCGTGGCCGCGACCTGGCTGGCCACGGCGGTGGAGCAGTGCACCGAGGGCTGGCCGGCGCCGGTGCGGGACCGGATCCCGATCAACTGCACGGTGCCGGTGGTGGAGCCGGCTCGCGCGTACGAGATCGTGGCGAAGTCGGGCTGCGGCACGGCCAAGGTGAAGGTGGCCGACCACCCGGAGTCGCTGGGCGAGGACATCGAGCGGTTGGCGGCGGTCCGCGACGCCCTCGGGCCCGCCGGGAGCATCCGCATCGACGCCAACGCGGTGTGGGACGTGGACGCCGCCGTCGCGCACATCCGCCGGCTGGAGCGGGCGGCTGGCGGGCTGGAGTACGTGGAGCAGCCGTGCCGCACGATCGAGGAGCTGGCGGCGGTGCGCCGCAAGGTGGACGTGCGGATCGCGGCCGATGAGTCGATCCGCCGGGCCGAGGATCCGCTGAAGGTGGCGGTGGCCGGGGCGGCCGATGTGGCGGTGATCAAGTGCACGCCGCTGGGCGGGGTGCGGCGGTCGATGCGGGTTGCCGATGCGGCCGGCCTGCCGGTGGTGGTGTCCTCGGCGTTGGAGACGAGCGTCGGCCTGGCCGCGCAGCTGGCCCTGGCCGGTGCGCTGCCGGAGCTGGATTTCGCTTGCGGGCTGGGAACCCTGTCCCTGCTCACGGGCGATCTCGTGCGGGATTCCTTCCAGGTCGTGGACGGATTCCTGCCGGTGCCGACGCAGGCGCCGTCGCCGGATCCCGAGCTGTTGGAGGAGTTCGCGCTGACCGGCGACCGGCTGAAGTGGTGGCAGGAGCGGCTATCCCGCGTGCTGGCGCTGTGACTTCGGCGCCGCCAGCACGGCGGCCACCTGCCCGAGCACCGGCTGGATCAGGTAGATGTTCGAGGAGGCGACCGCACAAGTGGCGGCCAGCACCGTGGTAAGGCGACGGGTGAGCACTTCACGTGAATCTAGCACCGGGGCCGAAAGCCGGCTCGTGACCGCTCGGCCCCGCCGCTGCTTCGCCTGGTTGCCGGATTTCGACCGCCGCCACCAAACGTGCGCATCCACACGAGTTGATGGGGCGGGCGAAATCCGGCAAGGGCGAGGCAGCGGCTCAGAAGGGGCCGAGCCGCGACGCCGAAGGTGACGCCAGTGACACGTGGAAGATCTGGTCGTTGCTGTTGTGCGGGGTGCTGTCCTTGTCCCCGTTGTTGGACGTGGTCAGCCAGATGCCGCCGTCGGGCGCGGGCTCGACGGTGCGCAGCCGGCCGTAGGTGCCGTCGAAGAACACCTGCACGTTCGTCAGGCTGTCGCCGCTGATCACCTCGCGGTAGAGGCGGGTGCCGCGCTCGCAGGCGACGTAGAGCACGTCACGGACGATGGTGATGCCGCTGCACGAGCCCTGAGCCACGGGGTAGGTGTGCTTGGGCTTGAGGTAGCCGGCATTGCCGCAGCTGCCGGACGTTCCCTCGCACGAGGGCCAGCCGTAGTTGCCGCCCTTCACGATCAGGTTGGTCTCGTCCATGATGCTGTTGCCGAACTCCTGCTCCCACAGGCGTCCCTGGGAGTCGAAGGCCAGCCCCTGAACGTTGCGGTGCCCGTAGCTCCACACGGCGTTGTGGAAGGGATTGTCGGCCGGGATGCTGCCGTCCGGGTTGATCCGCAGCACCTTTCCGTTGAGGCTGCTGGTGTTCTGCGCGTTGTCGCCGTTCTGGGCGTCGCCGGTGCCGGCGTAGAGGTACTTGCCGTCGGGGCTGAAGCGCAGCCGGCCGCCGTTGTGGAACTTGTTGCGGGCGATGCCGGAGACCAGGATCTGCTCGGTCGAGGTCTGCAGCGAGTCGGCGCTCGGGTCGTACTTGATGCGCACGATCCGGTTGTCCGACGGGGAAGTGTGCATGATGTAGAGCCAGTGGTCGCTGCCGAAGCTGGCCGGGTTGATCTCCAGGCCGGTCAGACCGCCCTCGCCGTCGGTGCTCTGCACGTTGGGCACGGTGCCGATGACCTTCTTGGCCCCGGTCTTGGGGTTCAGGTGCACGATGTCGTGCACGTCCCGCTCGTTGAACAGGATCGTGCCGTCCGGCAGGGTGACGAAGCCCCACACCACGTCGTCGCTGGCTCCGACCTGGGTGACGGTGCAGATCGGCTGGGTGCAGGAGCCGCTCGTCGTCGTCACGTCCAGGGTGGCCGAGGCGGGGCTGGCGTTCTTGTTGCCGTCGAACGCGGTGACCTGGAGGTGGTAGGCGGTGTTCGGCGTCAGGGCGCTCAGCTGTGCGCTGGGCGTTGCGCCGCTGGAGGATCCGATCGCCACCGGCGAGCCGTTGACGAGGTTGTAGACGGTGTAGCCGGCGACGCCGACGTTGTCCGTGGAAGCGGTCCAGGCCAGGCCGATGCTCGTGCTGGTGACGCTCGTGGTGTGCACGCTGGTCGGCGCGGTCGGCGGCATGTGGTCGTCCGACGGCTGCGTGGTGACCGACAGCGTGGGGCTGGGCTGCGAGACGTTGCCGGCGTTGTCGCGGGCGTTGACGTAGAAGCCGTAGGTGGTGCTGGGGCTCAGGCCGTCGCACGTCCCGGTCGTACTGGTGACCTGCGCGCACAGTTGGCCGTCGTGGTAGATGTCGTAGCCGACGACGGCCACGTTGTCGGTCGAGGCCGGCCACTGGATGGTGGCGCTGATCGGGGTGCTGCTCACCAGGGTCGGGGAGCCGGGCGGGGTCGGGGGAACGGTGTCGCCGCCCGCGCCGTAGACCTGGAACTCGTCGAGCGAATAGCCCTTGCTGGCATCGGTTCTACAGCGCGCTGTGCCGTAGACCCGGACGTAGCGGCCGGTCCCGGACAGGCCGGTGAGGTTCTCGACGCCGCCCTTGCCGGAGGAGGTGGTGTAGATCGCCGTCCAGTTGGTCGTGTCGGGGGAGACCTCGATCCGGTACGCCTTGGCGCACGAGGCGTCCCAGGTCAGCTGGACCCGGTTGACGGCGTAGGTCGCGCCGAGGTCGACGTAGATCCACGACGGGTCGACGTCCGCCGCGCTGGCCCACCGGGTGGTGGTGTTGCCGTCGACCGCGTTCGCGGGCTGGCAGCAGCCCCCGGAGGAACTGGCGACGACGGGTTTTCCCTGCGACAGCAACGTGTCCGCCGCCGAGGCCGGACCCGCGGTCCCGGCGATGACGGCGAAGACCGCCACCGCGCCGGCGACAAGTCTGGCTAGGCTCGTTCTGGCCACAGCCCGCACCTTCCACTCGCATCGGATGTCTGGCGCGGCGGCGGGGGTGAAAACGTTTACAGGGGGAATGTACGAGGGCGGGCAGGGCGCGTCAACCGGCTGACGGGCTGGGCCCCTGGGCTGGTCGGGCGTGGGGTGTGGCAAGGCGGCGGGGCGGGCTGGCGGGGCGGGGTCCGGCGGGTCAGGGCGGCCGGGCGTCAGCCCTGGCGGCGACGTCGGTAGTGGTCGGCCACCAGCGCGCCGCCCAAGGCCAGCGTCACCAGCCCGAAACCGATGCCGAGCAGGACGTTCTGGCCGGAAGCGGACGTCACGACGTTGGCGACGGCGCTGACGGCCAGCAGGACCCAGAGGACGGGGCGGGTTTTGGTCATGTCACGACCCTAGGAATCGGCACCCCCGCACACGATCCAGCGGGCGGGAGAATCGGCGGTACAGCAGGCTGTACTTCTGGGTGCTCGGCGTGGCTGGGGCCGGCGCGGGTGGCTAGGGTCCGGGGCATGTCCACCCGATACGTGGTCGGCCGGGCCCGTGCCGTGCTGGACGCGCTCGAACACCTCGCCGGCGGCCTCGGCACCGCCCTGTTCGCGCTGGCGGTGCTGGCGTGGCTGCTCGTGACCGTCGCATTGTGCCTGGTCGGGGTCGGGTTCCTGCTGCTGCCGACCGCGCTGCGCATGGTGCGGGCAGTGGCTGACCGGGAACGCGCCCGGCTGTCCCGCTGGGGACCGGAGATCATCGGCCCGGGGCCGATGCGGGGACTGCGGGATCCGGCGCTGCGCCGAGAGCTCGCCTGGCTGCTCTGCCACGCCTCCCTCGGCTTTCTGCTCGGGGCCACCGCGTTGACGTTGCCGATCGATGTCCTCCATGACGCCTCTTTCCCGCTGTGGTGGCAACTGGTCCCGCCGTCCGCGGCCATGCCGGCGCAGGGGTTCTTCCCCGCCACCGACTGGTCCGGCGCGTTCCTGGTGTGCCTGATCGGGCTCGCGGCGCTGGTGATCACGATGGTGGTGCTGCCGCCGATGGCATGGTTGCAGGCGTGGCCGGGGATCCGCCTGCTGTCGCCGGATCGCGGCGCCGACCTGGCCCTGCGCGTGGCCCAGCTGACGGCCACCCGCGCGGCGGCGTTGGACGCCCATGCCGCCGAGCTGAGGCGGATCGAGCGGTCACTGCACGACGGCACCCAGAACCGGCTGGTCGCCGTGACCGTGCTGATCGGTGCCGCGCAACGCGCGTTGGATCGGGATCCGCTGGTCAGCAAGGAGATTCTCGACCGCGCGCAGGACGCCGCCGAGCAGGCGCTGGCCGAGCTGCGCGGGGTCGTGCGCAGCATCCTGCCGCCGGTGCTGGCCGACCGGAGCCTGCCAGACGCCCTCACGTCGTTGGCCGCCGCCTGCCCGGTGACCTGCCGCCTCGACGCCGATGTGGCCGACCGCTGCGCCGTTTCCGTGGAGGCCACCGCGTACTTCGTGGTGGCCGAGGCGTTGACCAACGTCGCCCGGCACAGCCGGGCCACCGCCGCCACAATTTCCCTGCGCCGACAGGAGAATCGGCTGTGCGTGGAGGTGACCGACGACGGCGCCGGCGGGGCCAGCGAGCAGGACGGCTCGGGGCTGTCGGGCATCCGCCGCCGGGTCGAGGCGCACGACGGGGCCTTCGCGTTGACCAGTCCCGTTGGGGGACCGACCGTTCTGACTGTGAGCCTGCCATGCGGATTGTGATCGCCGAAGACGACTCGCTGCTGCGCGAGGGTCTGGCCCTGCTGTTGAAGGCCGAGGGCCTCGATGTCGTGGCGACCGTGGCCAATGCGCCGGATTTCCTGGCCGCCGTGGATGAACACGGGCCCGATCTGGCCATTGTGGACGTTCGAATGCCGCCGACCAACACCGACGAAGGCATTGTGGCGGCCGTCGAGGCCCGGCGGCGGCGACCTGGCCTGGCGGTGCTCGTGCTCTCCGCGTACGTGGAGCAGGCCTTCGCCACCGAGCTGTTCACCACGGGCGGCTCGGGGCTGGGCTACCTGCTCAAGGAGCGGGTCGGGCGGGTGGAGGAGTTCCTGGACGTGCTGCGCCGGGTGGCCGGCGGTGGTACCGCCATCGACCCGGAAGTCGTTGCCCAGCTGATGGTTCGCCCCGACAACCGGTTGGAACGGCTCAGCGCCCGGGAGCGGGACGTGCTGGCGCTCATGGCCGAGGGGCTGGGCAACAGCGCCATCGCCGCGCGGCTGGTCGTCACGGATGGGGCCGTGCACAAGCACATTCGCAGCATCTTCGCCAAACTGGATCTCGCGCCGACCGACAGTGCCGATCGGCGCGTGACGGCCGTGCTGCGCTACCTCAAGGCGAGGACCGGCGCCCGGTGACCCAGGCGGCCGCGGGTCGCCGCCAGCAACACGATCGCGATCGTGCCGGAGCCGAGCAGGAACGCGTTCGCGGTGTCCTGGATCGACATCGACGGGAACATCTGCGACCAGGCGATCGAGAAGAAGTTGTTCACGCTGGTGTGCAACAGCATGGCGATCGGCAGGCTCTCCCCGGTGCGGTTGAACACCCAGGTCATGATGATGCTGAAGGTGACACAGGTGGCCACGAACTCCACCGGCGTGAGCAGCGTCCAGTGCGGCCAGTTGCCCCAGTCCGAGAAGAACAGCGGCAGGTGCCAGACTCCCCACAACGGCCCGAGGATCAGCGTTCCACCGAGCGGACCGAACCGGTTCTGCAGGCGAGGCAAGGCAAAGTCGCGCCAGCCCGGCTCCTCGGCCAGGCCCGTGGTGACCATCTGGAGCACCAGGCCCGGCACGTACGCCACGAGCGTCGCCACCGCCGGCAGCATCGGGTTCTGCTCCGACAGCGCCACTGTGGACGCCGTCAGCACCGCCGGCACGGCCAGCACAACGCCTACGTACCAACGCCAGTTGACCCGCCACTTCGCCAGCCGCCCCACCCACAGGCGCAGCCCCGCCCGGCCGTCGGTCACCGCCGTGACCACGTACGCCGAGAAGATCGGCCCCAGGTAGGCGCCCGGCAGGACGCCCGCGAGCTGGCTCGTGCCGAGCAGCTCCGGGAACCGGAAGTGCAGTAGCCCCAAGCCGTTCTCGGACAGGATGTACGGCGCCCATGCCGCCCAGCTCAAGGCGTTGGCCAGCACGAAGAACCAGACCAGCGGCCGGCGGCGGATGTTTTCGGTGATTGTCACCGGTTGAGCACACCAGCGCGGGCCGTGAAGGTCATTCCCGTGAGCACCCGAATTCAGGTACAGCAGGCTGTATCAGGCGACTTCGGCCGGGAGAACTGGGCCGAGACCCTGCACGAGTTCGCGCGGGCCAAGAATGTCCGCTTTCTCCGGTCATTCCCCCGTCCGGCATGGCCGCCGGCGGGCCAGCCATTCCTTGGGTCTATTGGCCACGCAGGGTGCTCGGAGCCGGCCTCACCTGCTAGCTTCCCACCATGGGGGTCGACCACGACTTTGTCATCGTCGGCGCGGGCACCGCGGGCTGTGTGCTCGCCGCGCGGCTGAGCGAGGATCCGGGCGTCCGCGTCCTGCTGATCGAGGCGGGGGCGGCCGAACCCGATCCGCGCAGCGCGATTCCACCGGCCTGGCCGTTGTTGCAGGAAACGGCGTCGGACTGGGGCGACCTGACGGTGCCGCAGTTGTCGGGCGCGCCCGTGAACCTGCCTCGCGGCCGCGGACTGGGCGGGTCCTCGGCGATCAACGGAATGGTCTTCACGCGCGGGCACCGCTCGGCCTATGACCGGTGGGGCGTCAAGGGATGGGGTTTCGACGACCTGCTCCCGTACTTCCGGCGCGCCGAGTGGACGCTGTCGGTCGGCCCGGCGACGCCGGCGCATCCATGGGCGACGGCGTTCCTGGAGGCCGGCGCACAGGCCGGCCATCCGCTCGCTGCGGACATCAGCGGCGGCACGGAGCTCGGCTTCGGGCGCACCGACGTCACCATCGCCGACGGCCGGCGGATCAGCTCCGCCGACGCGTACCTGACGCCGGCGGCGCAGCGAGCCAACCTTGAGATCATCACCGACGCCCAGGTCCGGCGGATCCTCTTCGACGGCACTCGCGCCGTCGGGGTCTCCTTTCGTGCCAACGGAATCGACCGCCAGGTCCGATGCGAACGGGAGATCATCCTGGCTGCGGGCGCGATCGGCTCGCCGCATCTGCTGATGCTGTCCGGAATCGGCCCGGCCGGGCATCTCCGCGACCTGGGGATCGACGTGGTGGCCGACCGGCCCGGTGTCGGCTCGAACCTGCACGACCACGTCGTCACCACCCTGGTGTACGAGGCCGGCCGGGAGATTCCACCCACAGTCAACGGGCACGTCGACATCATCGGCCTCGCCGCCAGCACCGGCGGCCTTCCCGATCTCCAGTTGTTCTCGTTCGATGTGCCCCTGGTGCCCGAGGGCGTTCTCGAACACGGCTACACGATCGGAATCTCCGCGATGGCACCGCATTCACGTGGCACGGTGCGGCTGCGGTCGGCGGATCCGTGCACGCTCCCGAGCGTCGATCCGGCCTACTACCGCGATGCCCGCGACCTCGACACCATGACCATTGGGTTGGCGATGGGCCGCGAGATCGGCCACCAGCCTGCGCTTTCCTTTTGGCGCAAGCGCGAAGTGGTACCAGGTCCGAACAGTTCGGTTCGGGATCACCTCCTGGCCAGCCTCCATCCCTACTACCACCCGGTCGGCACCTGCCGGATGGGCGCCGACAACGACGCCGTCGTCGATTCCGAGCTCCGCGTGCACGGCTTTGACGGGCTGCGCGTCGTCGACGCCTCGATCATGCCGACCATCACCAGCGGCAACACCGCCGCGCCGGTGTACGCGATCGCCGAACGCGCCGCCGACCTGATTCGGTGACACACCGGGACGAGACGCCGGCCGCGCTCACGTTCCTCGCGCCGAACAGCCGGCCCAGCACCGACAGCGGCCAGCTCCTCCAGCAGCAGCTGGCCGTCATGGGCGTGAGGCTGACGCTGAACAACGCGGAGCACCGTGGCCGACTACGGCGTGGTCGGCTTCACCAAGTAGACTATTGGTGAGGTACTTCACGAATGGAGGCGGCGGTGAGCGATGAGGCCGTGCGGGTGGGGCTGCGATACCTGTCCCTCGCGCACCGGGTGCGCCGGCTCGTCGACGACAAGATGGTTGCCGGCGGGCTTTCGCTGGCCCGGGTGAAGGTCCTGCGCATCCTCGACGAGACCGGCCCGCAGCGGCAGGTGTCGCTGGCCGAGAGCCTCGGCCAGGCCCCGCGCTCGGTGACCCAGGCGGTCGAGGCGCTGGAGCGGGACGGCCTGGTCGTCCGGACCGCCGATCCCGAGGACCAGCGGGCCAAGCTCGTCGCCCTCACGCCGGCCGGGGCGGACAGCCTCGCGGCCGGGGTGACCGCCGGCGACCAGGCGCTCGTGGAGATCTTCGGCGCCCTGGGGCCGACGCGGCTGGCCCGCCTCGGCAAGCTGGTGGACGCGCTCGAAGAGGAGCTATAGCGCCATTCCGACGAGGTCGGCCGTCGTGTCCCAGAGTTCTTTCTGGATCCGCTCGCCGCGTCCGGGAGCCGGGCATTCGAGCGGTTTGCCGTCACGGTGTGAGAAGTACCCGCCGGTGGTCGTCGCGAACTGGTCGTCCGTGCACAGGCGCGTGATGATTCCCGCGCCACGACGGGGATCGCCGATCCTCAGCGCCTTGAGGACCTTCTCCAGCGGGCCGGCGAACGGCAGCTCGCGGCCGAGGCCGCTGGTGTTGAAACCGGGGTCGCAGCAGTTGACCGTCACGCCGGTGCCGGCCAGTCGCCGGCTCAGCTCCTGCGTGAACATGATGTCCATCAGCTTGGTCCGGCCGTACCGGGCGAAGGACTCGCGCCGTGAGAAGTCTTCGGTGGCAAGGAGATCGGCCTTGGGATCCAGCGTCTTCACCTGCCGCGCCGCCTCGGAGGCGACGTTGACGACGCGGCCGGTGAGCTTGTCCCGCAACGTCGCCGTGAGCAGCCACGGCGCCAGGTAGTTGACCGCCGTCATCTCCGCGAAGCCGTCTTCGGTGCGGCGCTGGGCAAAGGCGTGCAGGCCGGCATTGTTGACCAGCACGTCCACCTGGTCGTAGCGCGCGGCGATCTCGGCGCCCACCCGTCGGACATCGTTCAGCGAAGCCAGATCCGCGATGAAGACGCCCGCCTCGGTCTCCCGGCGCAACGATGCGGCCTTGCCCGGGTCGCGGGCCACCACGGCCAGCCGCGCTCCTTGCCGTGCGAGGTCGAGGGCGACCAGTCGGCCCAGGCCGTTGGTGGCCCCGGTGATGACGACAACAGGGCGCGTGCTCATGGCCGCCTCCACGATTGATGAGGTACCTCATCACTGTAGCAGTGCTGAGGTACCTCATCAAATCAGCGCGGCAGCCGCTCGACCAGCGCCCCGGCCCGGTCCACGAGCTCCTTGGCGGTGTTCCCGTTGACCACGTACAGGATCACCTCGTCGGCGCCGATGGCGGTCAGGGCGGCGACGTCCTCGGCCAGCTGGGCCGGGCTGCCCTGGAACGGCGTGCGGTCACCGGGGATGTCGGCGTCGGCGACGTAGACGTGGATCAACGGCACCAGGCGCAGGGCGTCGGCGTCACGGCCGTGGCCGTCGGCCAGCTCGCGGATGCGCTGCCAGGTCTGTCCGATCGCCTCGGCCCCCATGCCGCTGGGAATCCAGCCGTCGGCCTTGCGGGCGATCCGGTCCAGCGCGGCCGGGGCCGAGCCGCCGCCGACCAGGATCGGGATGCTGTCGACCGGCTTCGGGTTCACGAAGGCGTTGTCCACCACGGTCCGACTATCCCGATAGGACACCGGGTTCGGGCCCCAGAACGTGCGGCAGGCGTCGATGGTGGCTTCGAGGTCGCGGCCCCGGTTCCGCAGCTCCGCGCCGTGCGAACGGTACTCGTCCGAGGACCAGCCGGAGCCGAAACCGGCCACCATCCGGCCGCCGCTGAGCTGGTCGATGGTCGCCAGCGTCCGGGCCAGCCGCACCGGCTGGTGCAGCGGCGCGACCAGCAGGCAGGTGCCCAGCTTGACCGTCTGCGTCACGGCCGCCGCCGCGGCCAGCACCGTCAGCGGCTCGGCGTTGAATTGGTAGGTCTCGGACCAGGCCAGTCCCGGCACGCCGTACATGCCGTCGTTGGGCTGCAACGGAAACAGCACCCGCTCATACACCCACAGGCTGTCGTAGCCCAGGCGCTCGGCCTCGCGGGCGACGGTCGTGACATCGTGGCTGAGATCCGCTTCGCTGCCCTGCGGCAGGGGCAGTCCGTACTTGGTCATGCCACCATCATGCCCGCGTATCGCGGGCGTATGGAAAACCGCATACGCCACGGCAACGTCCGGCCGTCTTCACTGGGGGCCACAGTTTGTCAATGGGGGAGGACCGCGCTCATGGATTCCGCAGGGGGTATCGGCCGGCGGCGGTTGCTCGGGCTGACGGCCGCGGGCGTGGTGGCGGCCGCCGCACCGGTCGCCAACGCCGATCCGGTCGATTGCGACATCCCGCCAGCCACTCGGCCCGGCGGCGCCTATGACCGGTACGTGGCGCAGCTGGCGGCCGAGGGCAGGTTCTCCGGCGTGGTGATGCTGTCGCACCGGGGCCGGACCGTGCTGTCACGCAGCTACGGCCTGGCCGACCGGGAGAACGGGATCCGCAACCACGAAGGCATCGCCTTCAGTCTCAGCTCCGCCGGCAAGCCGTTCGGCGCGGTGGCCGTCCTCCAGCTGGTGCAGCAGGGCAAGCTGAAGCTGTCCGACACCGTCGGCACGTATCTGACCGGCTACGCCAAGGAGATCGCCGACAAGGTGACCATTCACCACCTGCTCTCCGGCACTTCCGGGACGACGAGCCCGGACGAGGACGTGCAGCGGGTCTTCCAGAGTCGGGAGGAGGTGCACGCCTACTACGAACAGTGGGCTCGGCAGTCGACGCCGGTGGATCCGCCCGGCACACCCACCGACCACGTCGCCGCCGAGGTTCAGATCCCCGCGCAGATCGTCGAAGCCGTCAGCGGGCAGTCGTACTGGGATTACGTGCAGGACAACATCTTCCGGCGTTGCGGCATGACCGGCACCGGGTTTTTCACCCGGCCTCAGTGGCTCACCGACCCCCACATCGCGCACCCGTACATGACGCTGGCCGACGGCAGCCAGGTCGATGCCGTGCGCCACCTGGACCAGGGCAGCCCCGCCCCGGACGTGCTCGGCAAGAACCCCGGCCGCGCCTTCATCGACGCCCCCGGCGACGGCGGTTTCGCCACCGCGCCCGACCTCGTCCGCTTCGGCCAGGCCCTGTTCGACGGCACGCTGCTGGACCGTCCATGGGCCGATGTGCTCACCGGCGCCAAGATCCCCCACGGGCCCACGTCGTTCGGCGCCTACTCGCTGCCCGTCCACATCCTCAACCGCCAGTGGGTGTTCGGGCGGGCCGGTGCAAACCCCGGCGTCGCCGCCAGCTGGAACATCTACCCCGACACCGGCTGGATCGGCGTCACCCTCGGCAACAGCGACGGCCTGCCGTTGCAGGAGATGTCCGTGCGGGAGTCCCAGGCCGTCACCGAGGCGTCGTGCTGAGGGACTGGCACGCCTGGTTCGGCACCTTCACCGGCGTCGTCGCCCTCACCGTGCTCGCCCTCCCCGTGGCAGCGCTGATGGTGTGGCTCCTCACCCTTCGCGGCAGGCCGTTGCGGATGTCCCTGGCCGAGGTCGGTCTCGTCTACGGCACCGTGCCGGGCGTGTGGCTGATCTTGCTGCCCGGCGGCCCCGCCGGCTCCAACCGGGTGAGCCTCATCCCCCTGCGCGACCTCTCCGCCGTCCTCGCCGCCGGTCCCTCCACCGCCGTCGCCCAGGTCGTCGGCAACCTCCTGGTGTTCGCCGCGCTGGGCTTCTTCGCCCCCATCCGCTTCTCCGCCTTGGCCTCCGCCCCACGGATCCTCGCCCTCGGCGCCGGCTGCTCCGTCTTCGTCGAGACCTTGCAGTACGTCCTCCAGCTGGGCCGTGTGTCCTCTGTGGACGATGTCCTCCTCAACGCCGCCGGCGCCCTCCTCGCCGCCCTCGCCTCCCGCCACTGGTGGCGGGCTCCGGTAGACGTGATGTCGTAGCGGCGGCCCGGCCGGTGGCGTTCCGGACCCCTACGGTTGCTCGGGCTGCGACAGCAGCGGCTCCCGATCGAGGTGCTGGCCGACACCGTCCCGGCCGAGACGCGCGAGCAGCTGTTCGGCGGCTTGGCAGCGAGCCGGCTCCTGGCGATGGAGGACAGGGTCGACGCCTGGGAATACGGCGCTGCCGCCCTACGGCGTGGAATGGCCGACCCGCGGCCGCCGACAATGACGGCGATCGACGCCGCCGATAATCCACGTCATTCGCGGAAATTCGGCCATATCTCGCCCGGGGTCATAGAGGAACGCATGCAAATCGGCTAGCTTTCCAGTGCTCGACCGCCGCGCTCGTCCACGTCCATCACCCAGGCAGGAAGTGGCAGAGCAACCATGAAAGTGCTGGTCACAGCGTGTCCGACCTATGGGCATTTCTTTCCGCTGGTCCCGTTGTGCTGGGCATTGCGCAACGGCGGCCACGATGTTCTCGTCGCATTGCCGGGACGTTTCGCCGATGTGGCGGCCGCCGCCGGACTGCCCGCGGTCCGGCTCGGCCCCGATTGTCCGGTGCGAGATTTCGTCCCCGATGACCACGCCGTTCAGGACAACTCCACGGCGGCGCTGATCGACCACGTCGTCGCCTACTATCTGCCGCTCGCCGAGCGGCTCGCCGACCGCACGGTCGAGCTGGCCGCCGAGTGGCGGCCGGACGTCGTGCTGCATACCCCGTGGGAGCACGCCGGCCCGCTCGCGGCGGCCGTGGTCGGCATTCCCACCGTGATCCAGACCTGGGGTGTGGCGCTGCCGCCGGAGCTGCCGGGCGCCACCGCGGCGGCCCTTGCCGACCTACATCGCCGGTGGGGGCTGGCCGGCGTCGCCGAACCGACCTGGACCGTCGAGGTGTGCCCGCCCGGCCTGCAATATCCGGACGCGCACTCGGCGGTGCTGCCGATGACGTACGTCCCCTACAACGGTTCCGGCCCGATGCCGAGGTGGCTGCTGGAGCGGTCGGACCGCCCACGGATCTGTGTCACGCTGGGCAGCATCCCGATCCCGGGCGACCACGCGTCCGTGCTGGACGTCGTGTTGGCCGGGCTGGCCGAGGTCGCCGCCGACGTCGTGCTCGTCACCGGCGGCAATCTGGCGCCGCTCGACGACCTGCCGCCCCATGTCAGGGCCGTCACCGGCCTGCCACTGAGCCATGCGCTGCCGACCTGTGACGTGATCGTGCACCATGGTGGATCGGGTACCACCATGACGTCGACCGCGTTCGGGTTGCCGCAGTTGGCGTTGCCGCAGATGTGCGACCAGTACCGGCACGCCGAGCGGCTGTCCGCCGCCGGCGCCGGCATCCAGTTGCTGCCGGGACAGGTCGACGCCGTGACCGTCCGCGCGTCGGTCAGCGCCCTGCTGGAGGACGGGAGCCATCGCGCGGCGGCCCAGGCGCTGCGCACGGAGATCCGCCACCGACCGTCGCCGGACCTGGTCGCTGACAGCCTCCACGATCTCGTCCGCCTGGCGGAGGTGCGGTCGTGAACTGGGTGGGACGCACCGCCGTGGTGACCGGCGGGCTCGGGTTCGTCGGCTCACATTTCGTGCAGCAGATGCTGACGCGCGGCGCGGAGGTCATTTGCCTGTACCGCACGGAAAGACCCGAGGTGATCGCCGAACTTGACCACACCGCCCGGCTCCGCCTGATCCAGCTCGACCTGCTCGACGAGAACGAGTTGCGGGCGGCCTGCCGGTACGCCGCGCGGCGCGTCGACGCCGTGGTGCACTGCGCGGCGCTGGACGGCAACGCCGAGTTCAAGCGGCGGCACTCGGCGCGGATCCTGGACGAGAACATGCGGATCGCCTCCAACGTGCTCGGCGCCGCCCGCCGCCAGCAGGTGGACCACGTGGTGCTGATGAGCTCGGCCGAGGTCTACGCGCCGGCCGCGCCGGATCCGGTCGCCGAGGAGGACGACTTCTGGCGGCATGCGCACTTCACCGAGAACGGCTACGCGCTGTCGAAGATGTTCACCGAGATCCTCGCCGACCTGCATCGCAAGCAGTTCGGCATGACCATCCACGTGCCCCGGCCGACCAACGTCTACGGGCCGCGGGACGGCGGCGGGCGGGTGATCCCGGCGATGCTGGACCGGCTGGCCGCCGGCGAGGAGGTGGTGGTCTGGGGAGACGGCCGCCAGACCCGTGGCTTCGTGCACGTCGAGGACTTGGTCCGGACCACGCTGGCGATGATCGCCACGAGCCGCCACCCGACGGTCAACGTGGGCGGGGCGGAGTCGGTGTCCATCGTGGACCTGGCCCGCCGCCTCGCGGCGCTGCTGGGGCGGCCGGAGCGGATCCGGCTGGACCTGGACAAGCCGGCGGGCTCGCCGGGTCGCCGGCTGGACCTGCGCAGGATGAACGAGATCATCGATTTCACGCCCCGCCCGCTGCGGGACGGCCTGGCTGACACGGTGGCCTGGTTCCGCATGCAACGGGACCGCGCCGCGGCCTAGCGTGCCCCGGCTCCCAGGGCCGGCGCGTCGGCGACGAAGGCCCGCTCGGTCAGCAGGCCGCGCAGTCTGCCGGCCACGGCGCCGTCCACGACCGGCCCGGACAGGTCGTTGCGCTCGTCGGGCAACCGCTCGACGAGCGCAACGAGGAGGTCCGGCTTGCGTTTGACGGAGTAGTGCACGCCGCGGTCAGCATGGATGGCGCAGGCCGGCGCGATCCACGGATCTCCTTGCAGCGCAGGCGAATCGAACATCCATATCCGGGTGTCAGCCGAGCCGCTCGGCGTGGCGGGCCTGCTCGACGATCGCGGCCGAGGGCGACAGCGCGCACGACGAACGGATGCCCGTCACCGTCGATCCGCCGGCTGCCACAGCGCCAGCGTGGCGCCACCGGGTTCGTCGACGACCACGACCGAGCCCGGTGGCAGATCGGTACGGGGCTTGACGATTCGCGCCCCGAGCTGCACCGCGCGCCGGGCAGCGGCGTCCACATCGGTCACCGGGACATAGGGGATCCACTGTGGATGCCGCGGATCGCCGTCGGGCAGCGGGGTGAATCCGCCCCAGACACCGGCCTCGTCACCGAACATCGGCCCGGCGGGGGTGTCGGTGACCGCCCAACCGAACAGGTCGGTGTAGAAGCGGCGCGAGGCGGCCAGGTCAGTGGTCCGGACGTCGTGAAACACAAATTGTTGGGACATGCGTCCTGACTTTAGGACACGTGTCCCATCTTTGGCAACGAGGCGGTAGGTTTGCCGGCGTGACAGCGACCAGGCCCGTGATCGAAGCCAATCGGCGCGGTAAGCGCGAGCAGATCATCGACGCCGCCAAACAGGTCCTTGCCCGGGACGGGCTCGCGGCCTGCACCGCGCGAGCGGTCGCCGACGCGAGCCCGCTGACCAAGAGCGCCGTGCACTACTACTTCGACGACATCCACCAGATCGTGGACATCGCGATGCGGGAACACGTCGCGGCGATGGTGACCGGGCTGCGTCAGGCCGCCGACGGTGAATCCGATCCCGCCGGGAAACTGTGGGCGGTTGTGGACGCCTACCTGGCCACGTTCGCCGCACAGCCCAACGCCGCGTTCCTCTGGTTCGAATACTGGATCGACACCGGCCGTCGGCAGTCCGCCGACGCCATCGCCGCCACTGTGGAGGACATACGCGTCCTGCTCGACGAACTCGCCGCGCGACTGCCGGTCGACGACCCCGCCGTCACGGCCGACGCACTGCTGTCCTGGCTGCTGGGAACGGTCGTGCAGCAGCAGATACGGCCGAAATCCTCGACCCGGCTCCGCCACGAACTGAACTCCATCATCCACAACACGACGGGATGAAGCCGCCGGCGGCATGGGCACGTGTCGGACGACGGCTGGTAGCGCGGGAAGGCTTCGTGATGGAAGTTCTGCGACAAGCAACCTGGTGGTGGATGGTGGCGCCGCCGTAGATGGTTCCTGCCTGCACCACGGAGGCGGCATTGCCGGTGATGGGTTTGTGCGTCTCGTTGTTTGGTGGCGCGGGGGTCTCTCGCCAGCATCGGACTGGTGCGGGAACTCGAGGTTCACCTAAGCGGACGTGTGCCGAGCGAGAAATGCTGGTGCACAAGGCATGTGGACAGGGTGCATGTCGTGGAGACCGACTCGGGCGACTTCGAGGCATCACTGCGGGGCATCGCGTCGGCGCGGGGTGGTGCTGCGCGGCACGGTGCGGCATCCATCGCGTTTGTGATCTTGGCTCCTGCCGGGCTTCGGCAGCGGAGCGACCACTCGTCCACTATGGACGGTAGAAAAACAAAGAACCCCACCTGAATGCCCAGGTGGGGTCGATTGTCGCAATGTGCGGCGCCAGGGACTCGAACCCCGAACCCGCTGATTAAGAGTCAGCTGCTCTGCCAGTTGAGCTAGCGCCGCTCATCGAGGTTCCCTTGCGGGTTTCCCTCGCTGACGGGAGAAAGATTAGCACACGCGTCGCGGCAATTCCCAATCGGCTGGTCAGGGGCGGTATGCCCAGGTCAGGGCGGGGATTTCGACCAGGCGGGGGGAGGGTGATCCGCGTCACTGGACTAGGGTTGACGGTTCGGTCGGGGGAGGTGCGGCAGTGGGGCACGGAAGGTCGCCGAGGGGCCGCCCTAATCGGCGGCAGGAGCCGGAGCTGGGGCGGGTGCCGGTCCGTTTCGGGGAGGCGGAACTGTCGCGGGACCCGGATCGGCCGTCGGGGTGGCTGCTGTCGGTGAACGGCGTCGCGCAGTCCTATGTGGACGTGGAAGACCCGACGCATCTGGAGTTCGACTACGTGCGCCGGATCGGGGACGTGGTGGATCTGGCCCACCCGGAGGGAGAGCCGCTCGACGTGCTGCACATCGGCGGCGGGGCGTGCACGGTAGCGAGGTACGTGGCGGCGACGAGGCGCGGATCGCGACAGCTGGTGATCGAGGCCGACGGCCCGCTGGTGGACCTGGTGCGCGAGCACATGGACCTGAGATCGGTGCCACAGCTGAAGGTCCGGGTCGGCGACGGCCGTCAGGAGACGGCGACGCGCCGGGACGACACGGCCGACCTGGTGGTCGTCGACGCGTTCGAAAGTGCGCTGATGCCGGGCCCGCTGGCGACCCGGGAGTACACGCGCGAGGTACGGAGAGTGCTGCGCCCGCAAGGAACCTACGTGGCGAACCTGGCCGACGGGGGCGGTCTGCACTTCGCCCGACGGTTCGTGGCGACGCTGGGCGAGGTGTTCGAGCACGTGCTGGTGATGGCCGAGCCGGGGGTGTTCCGCGGCCGGCGGTTCGGCAACATCGTGGCGGCCGCCTCGGGGGCCGAGCTGCCGGTGGCGGAGCTGACCCGGCGCACCGCCGGTTCGGCCTTTCCGGCCCGCTGCGTCGCAGGTCAGGAGTTCGCGCGCAACGCGAAGGCCCTGTCCGACGATGAACCGGTCATCCCACCGCAACCGCCGCCGGACGCGCTGGGTCGGAGCTGACCGACCACTTTCACACGTTCGGGGGAGCGTTTCCACCACCCAGACCGAGTAAACACTGCCAGGGTACGTCCGCTCGGACGCTTGTGAGCCGATCCCCGACCAAAGGAGCGAGCCGACCGGCGTGAACGATCACCCGCAGCGAGGTCCCGTCGACGACAGCTGGCGGACGGATCTGGCACGCACCTGGGCGGCGGAGATCGCGAAGACGGTCTTCATCCCCATGTCGCACGCCAAGATCGTGCGACTGCTGGCGCGGATGACGAACACGCTCGCGGACGCCGTGTGCGCGGACCGACCGGACCTGGGCTCGGTCGGCGAGATCGGCACCGCCCTGGTCAACCGGGCCATCTCCGGCAAGGCCACGCTGGCCACCAGCCTCGGCGTGCTCGGCCGAGGCCTGCTGGCCATGCCTGATGCCCCGCCGGACCTGCCGGAACGTGTCGTCACGGTGCTGAGCACGTTCGCCGCCAGCTACGCGGAAGCGCTGCGGGAACGCACCTACATCAGCCAGGAAGCCCTGAAGCGCTCACTGATCAAGGCCAAGCGCGACACGGAGCGCAGCCTCGCCGACAGCGACGCCCGCCTGCGCGCGATCTTCTCCTCCTCGGCCGTGGGCATCGCGATCAGCGAGCCCAGCGGCAAGTTCGCCCAGACCAATGCCGCCCTGACCGAGATTCTCGGCTACGGGCCGCCGGATCTGGCCGGCATGAGCGTGCAGGACCTGGCCCACGAGGACGCCGCCGGCTGGCTGGCGGACAGCATCACCGACCTGCTTTCCGGGCGTAGAGCCAACTTCCGCGAGCGCTGCCGGCTCAGCCACCAGGACGGCGAGTCCGTCTGGGCCTACCTGGCCGTGTCGCTGCTGCGGGACGACCACGACCAGCCGGCCTACCTGGTGACCATGGTCGAGGACGTCACCGAGCTGCACCTGCTGGGCGACCGCCTCGGCCACCAGTCGCTGCACGACATGCTGACCGGGCTGCCCAACCGCCAGTACTTCGTGTCCACGCTGGAGAGCACGCTCGGCCGGTCGCCCGCCGGCGGCCGGATCACGTTGTTCCACTTCGGACTTGACCGGTTCACGGTCGTCAATGACGGCCTCGGTCAGCACGTCGGCGACCAGTTGCTGCGGGCCGTCGGCCAGCGACTGGAGAGCGTGTTCGCCGGCGAGACGGCGATGGTGGCCCGGCTGGGCGGCGACGAGTTCGCGGTCCTGTTGGAGGGCAAGGAGAACACGCCCGGCGTCGGCGAGTACGCGGGGCTGGTGCTGGACGCGTTGGCCGACCCGATGTTCATCGGCGGTGACGGCATCGCCGTCTCGACCTGCATGGGCATCGTGGACCGCATCGGCGCCGGCGCCGATCCGGCCGAGCTGCTGCGGGCCGCCGACATGACCCTGCACCGGGCCAAGCGCCGCGGCGCCGGTCAGTGGGAGCTGTTCGACCCGCAGCAGGACGCCGCCGACCGGGCCCGCTTCCGGCTGGCCGCGACCATTCCCGGCGCGCTGCAGGCCGATCAGCTGGACGTGGTCTACCAGCCGCTGCTGCGTTTCTCCGACGAGACGACGATCGGCATCACGGCTCGGCTGGCCTGGCGGCCGCCGGCCCAGCAGCCGCAGGTGCACTGCGAGGTGCTGGCCCTGGCCCTGGAGACCGGCGTCGTGCTGCCGGTCGGCCGGTGGGTGATCCGCAAGGCCTGCCAACAGGCTGCGGCGTGGTGGCGTCAGCACGGGGCGGCCGCGCCGGCAGTGGTCGTCGACCTGTCCGCCGGCCAGGCCCGCGATCCCGACCTGGTCGGCGTGGTCCGCCGCGAGCTGGACGCCGTCGAGCTGCCGGCCGAGCAGCTCCGGCTCGGGGTGGCGCTCGGCACGGACGCGCAGAACGACGAAATTATCGACAACATCCTGGTGCTGGCCGAAATGGGCGTCTCATCGTCCCTTTTGGACTATGGCACCGAGCATGCCGATCTGTTGCTGCGCGGCGAGTTCACGCTGCGGGCCGTGGTGCTCGACGGCCGCCTCGGCGGCTCGCTGGCCGAGGAGCGCACCGCCGTGATCACTGAGCCGGTGGTGCGCAGCCTCGTCGAGTTCGCTCACAGTCTCGGCCTGCCGGTGGCCGTCACCGGCATCCGGCACGAACAGCACCTGCGCCGGCTGCGTGCCGTCGGCGTGGACGCCGGACAGGGTGAGCCGCTCTCGCCGTCGGTGAGCGCGGACAAGATCAGGCTGGGTCGATAGGGAAAGCGGAGGAGCCATGTCAGGTGCGGTGGACTGGGTGCCGGCCGAGGTCGACATCGATGTTCCCAGCTCGGCCCGGATCTACGACTACGTCCTGGGCGGAGCCCACAACTTCGAGCGCGACCGCATGATCGGCGACCAGCTGGCCCAGGTCGTGCCGGTCCGGGAGATGGCCCGGCTCAACCGTTCCTTCCTGCGCCGGGCCGTGTTGTTCCTCATCGACAGCGGCATCCGCCAGTTCCTCGACATCGGCTCCGGCATTCCCACCGTCGGCAACGTGCACGAGATCGCCCGCGAGGCCGACCCCTCCTGCCGTGTCGTCTACGTCGACTACGAGCCGGTGGCCATCGCCCACAGCCGGCTCATCCTGCGCGACAACCCGCAGGCCGTGATGGTCCAGTCCGACCTCCGCGATCCGGAGCGCATCCTCAACGACCCCGAGACCCGCCGGATGCTGGACTTCACCCAGCCCATCGGCCTGCTCATGGTCGGCGTGCTCCAGTTCGTCGGCGACGCCGACAACCCGCCCGCGGTGATCGCCCGATTCCGCGACGCCCTGCCCTCCGGCAGCTACCTGGCGCTGTCCCACTTCACCCCGGACAACATGGAGGAGGGCATGGCCAAGGCCGTGGATGTCTTCTCCCACAGCGCCGAGCCCATCCACCCCCGCACCCACGCCCAGGTCACCGCCATGTTCGACGGCTTCGACCTGGTCGACCCGGGCGTGGTCTTCACCGCCAACTGGCGTCCGCAGTCCGCCGCCGACCTGGGCGACGACCCCACCCACTCCGGCATCTACGCCGGCGTGGCCCGCAAACCCTGACCGTCACAACGCCTGCGCCGCGGCCGTCATCCGCAGGTTCCGCGTCTCCGGCTCCTGATGCGGGCAGCTGGCACAGGCGGCAAACCCCGCGTGGTCGATGAGGCAGCAGGAAACCCGCCGCACCAACACCTTTCCCTCCAGCTCCACGAATCGGGCCGCCGGCAGCGGCGATCCCATGCCCGCCACCAACCACGACGCCTGCTCCACGCCCTTGGCCGGCGTTCCCAGCTCCCGCCAGGCCCGCAGGAGGGTGTTGGCCACCGCATCCGTCGTGATGGCCCACAACGGCGGCAGCCGAACCCCCGACACCTCGGACAGCGTGGCCAACACCGGGCTCAGCGCCGCCCGCAACGCCCCCGGCAACTCCGCCACCTCGGGCAGCAACCCGCCGGGATAGGCGTTGACGATCCGCCCGTCCGCGTCGACGTGCACGCGAAGTCGTTCCAGGGCCGGATCGGCGGCCAGGTCGATCTCGGCCAGCCGGGTCAACAACGCCGTCAGCACGACGCTGCTGGCGCTGTACCACCACAGGGTGCCGGCGACGCGGTCGTCCTTGGTCGACCAGCGCTGACGGCAGTCGGCCACGAACTGGGCCATGACGTCCGGATCGGTCAACGCCGTCCCGGACAGGACGTCCTGCATCTGCCGCGCCTGTTCGTCGTCGGCCGCGTCGATGGTGATCACCTCCGGCGCGGCGAAATGCCCCGAGGACAGCGGTTGCTCGTCCCCGCGGCAATCGTAGTGGACCACCTTCGCCGGGGTCGCCGGCCGAGGCCGCGCGGCCGGCACGGACGGATCACCGGACGCGGCAACGGATCTGTCGCGCCGACCGAGGCGCCGGAGCTGACCCCCAGCAGAGACGGATCGGCCAAAGCGTTGCGAACCGGTGCCTGAACGGCCACGCCCGTCGCCGACAGGCCCGCCCTAGCAGAACCGGGGGCGCTCGCACCGCCCGGACGCCGGCATCACCCGGGCGGGTGGTCCCGCCGACAGAATGGGCAGCCGGCGTGGAGAGGGTGTCGGTGACCGGCAGTGACACCGGTCCCTACCCGACGCCGGCCTCCATCACCTCGTGGACGCGCCTTGCGGTGCCGTGGCTGGTCTCCTGGCCGACGGGTGGTGCGCGTGGCGAGAGGCCTTCCCCGGCGGTGAAACACCCAGTGACGATGTCAACGTGACCTGGTCGGGGGACGCCCAGGTTGACAGCGGTGCGGTCGCTCGGGAGCATTCGCGCAGGCGAGTCGGGGAGTGAGTGGTGACCCAGCTGCGTCAAGCCGAGGTGGTGCTGCCGGTCGTCGAGTGCGGTCCGGGCGGCCCGGTGTCGGCTCTTGGTGCGATAGGAGCGGTGCCGTGGCCGCGGCGGACGGCCCGACCTCGGGACCCGCGTCCGGTGCGGGCCGTGGTGCTCGAGAACGAGCGGTTGATCGCGACCGTCCTCATCGGACGGGGCGGTCGGCTGCATTCGTTGTGGCACAGACGGGAACACCGTCCGGTGCCGTTCTCCGCGCCCACGTTCCAGCCGGTCAGCGGCGGCCCGGTGTTCGCCGCCCCGGTCGGCGAGGACACGCTGCGGGTGTGGGAGTGGGACGTCTCGCGCGACCTGCCGTACCAGATCGACTTCGTGCTGCCCGAGGGCGAGGCGCTCCGGGTCGACACCAAGGTCCGGGACCCGCGCGGCCACACCGAGTGGGACGAGCTGCCGCCCGGTGACCTGATCGCCGCCGGCTCCGGCTGGGGCGCGCTGGAGCTGACCCGCCTCGGCGTCCGGCTGCCCGGAACGCCGTTCACGGGGCTGGGTCCCGATCAGCGGCCGTGGCTGGAGTTGTTGCGCGGCAACATGACCGCCACCGATCCCGAGCTGCCGCCCGGGCGCAGCCTGGTGTCCGCGCCGTGGCGGCAGATGCTGGAGTCCGCGCCGGAGAACTGGCTGACCGCCTACCACCTCGGCGTCGCCCGGTGGCAGGCAAGGGAAAACGAGGCCGCCATCGCCGCGTGGCGGCGGTCCATCGAACTGGACGTGTCGCCGTGGGCGCTGCGCAACCTGGCGGTCGCGGAGTTCGGCTGCGGTCACGTCCGCGAGGCCGCCGAGCTGCTCACCGCCGCCGCCTGGTCCACGCCCGCGGTGCCGGACCTGTCGGTGGAGGCCGTCGACCTCCTGCTGGCCGCCGGCCAGGCCGACGAGGCCGCCACCTTGCTACGCAGGGTGCCCAGCTAGCGCCGTCGCCCCTGACATGAAGGGACCATTCCTCCACTCCGAGTAGAGGAATGGTCCCTTCCGAACAAAGCGGCGGTGACGGAGCGGAGTGGGTCAGACCGCGAAGGGGGCCAGGGTCAGTCCCGCTTCGAGCAGGCCGGCGCGGACGCGGCGGGCGATCTCCACCGCGCCGGGGGTGTCGCCGTGCACGCACAACGACTGCGGCACAACGGAAACAACCGTGCCGTCGATCGCGGCAACGGTGCCGTCCACCGCCATTCGCCGACAGCGGGCGACAATCGCCTCCACGTCGTGCAGCACCGCCCCGTCCAGCCGCCGTGACACCAGCTCGCCGGACGGCGTGTAGGCGCGGTCGGCGAACGCCTCCCGCACGGGCGTCAACCCGGCGGATTCGGCCTGCCGCAAGGATTCCGAGCCCGGCAGCCCGAGGATCGGCAGCGACGGGTCGTACCGGCGCACGGCGTCCACCACCGCCGCCGCCTGCGCCGCGTTCGTCACGATCGCGTTGTACAGGGCCCCGTGCGGCTTGACGTAGCGGACCCGAGTGCCGGCGATGCGGGCGAAGCCGTCCAGCGCGGCGATCTGGTAGATGACGTCGTTGACCAGCTCGGCCGGGTCGACGTCGATGAAGCGGCGACCGAAGCCGGGCAGGTCCCGGTAGCCGACCTGGGCCCCGATGGCGACGCCGCGCTCGGCCGCCCGGTCGGTGACCCGCCGCAGCACGGTCGGATCGCCGGCGTGGAAGCCGCAGGCGACGTTCGCGCTGGTCACGACGTCGAGCAGGGCGTCGTCGTCGCCGAGCTGCCAGGCCCCGAAACCCTCGCCGAGATCGCTGTTCAAGTCGATGACCGTCATGGCCACCAACCTAGGGCAGCAGCCCATGCCGGCGTGCGGCCACCACCGCGGCCAGCCGCGAATGCACGTCCAGCTTGCGCATGGCGCTGCGCAGGTAGGCCTTGACGGTCTCCGGCCGCACGCCCAGACCGCACGCCACCTCCGCGTTGGTCTGCCCCAGCGCGATTGCCGCCAGCACATCCAGCTCTCGTACCGACAGCGACGGAACCGACGCGTCCGGCGGCGCCCACGAGGCGGCCAGCCGTGCGCAGACCTCGTGCACCCGCTGCCGCAAGGCGTCGTCGGCGACCTCGGACGCCAGCTGCCGCGGTTCGGCGTGGGCGGCCCGGACCTCTTCCCAGCCGCGAGGGACCATCACGTCCTCGACGCGGCTCCGTTGCGCGTCCCGCACCGCGAGCCCCTGCTCCAGATCCCGCGCGGCGTCCCGGGCGGCGGTGAGCACCCGGTCGCCCAGCGGCAACGCCTGCCGCAGCGCCCCGTACAACACGGCCCGCACCACCCGGTTGACCACGACCGGCACGGCCACGATGGACCGCAGCCCCTCGGCCGTCACCGGCAGGTCGTACTGGTGGCTGATGCCGGCGGCGTGCGAATAGTCGGTCACCGCAATCGGCTTGGCCAGGGCCAACGCCTTGCCGCCGAGGCCGTTGCCCCGCGTGACGACCAGGTTGGACAGTGAGTTGGTGCTGGTCCCGATCAGCTCGGTCAGGCGCACGCCGCCCGGCTGCACGACGCCGCCGAAGGCGACCGGCAGCCCGGTGACGGTCCGTATCGTGGCCAGGGCACGGCGCACCTCGACCGCGTCACCCTGCATCGGTCCCCCTTTCCGGGGGTAGCGGACTGCGCCGTCCGGCACCACCATCGCCTGCGTGACCGATACCGCATTCCGGGCGGCCCGCGACCTGCTGCTCGCCCACGGATCAGAATACGCCGTCGCCAGGGACCGTTTCCGCTGGCCAGAGCTCGGCGAGTTCAACTGGGCGCTGGACTGGTTCGACACGATCGCCGCCGGCAACGAGCGTCCGGCGCTGTGGATCGTGGAGCAGGACGGCAGCGAGCGCAAGGTCTCGTTCGCCGAGATGTCGCGGCGGTCGAACCAGGTGGCGAACTGGTTGCGCGGGCACGGGGTGCGCCGCGGCGACCGGGTCATCCTCATGCTCGGCAACCAGGTCGAGCTGTGGGAGACGATCCTGGCGGCCATGAAGCTCGGGGCCGTGCTGATCCCGGCCAGCACCCTGCTCGGTGCCGCTGACCTGCGGGATCGAGTCTCGCGGGGCGAGGCCAAGCATGTCGTCACGGGCCTGCCCGGCAGCTACGCGGACGTGCCGGGCGACTACACCCGGATCGCCGTGGGGGCCGCCGCCGACGGGTGGCTGGACTACGCCGACTCGGTGAACGCGCCGGTGCGGTTCGAGCCCGACGGCGTGACCCGGGCCGTGGACACCCTGCTGCTGTACTTCACCTCCGGCACCACGGCCAAGCCGAAGCTGGTGGAGCACACCCACGCCTCGTACCCGGCCGGGCATCTGTCCACTATGTACTGGATCGGGCTGGAGCCCGGCGACGTGCACCTGAACATCTCCTCGCCGGGCTGGGCGAAACACGCGTGGAGCAACGTGTTCGCGCCCTGGAACGCCGAGGCCACGGTGTTCATCCACAACTACACCCGGTTCGACCCGGCCCGGCTGATGGCCGAGATGGACCGCTGCGGAGTGACGAGCTTCTGCGCGCCGCCGACGGTGTGGCGCATGCTGATCCAGGCCGATCTCACGGCGTTGACCACGCCACCGCGCAAGGTCGTCGGCGCGGGCGAGCCGTTGAACCCCGAGGTGATCGACCAGGTGCGGAAGGCCTGGGGCGTCACGGTTCGTGACGGCTTCGGGCAGACCGAGACGACCGTGATGGTGGCCAACACGCCCGGCCAGCCGATCAAGCCGGGCGCGATGGGCCGGCCGGTGCCCGGCTACGAGGTCGTGCTGGTCGACCCGGCTTCCGGCGAGCTCGGCGACGAGGGGGAGATCTGCATCGACCTGTCGAAGCGGCCCCTGGGCCTGATGGTCGGGTACCACGGCGACGACGAGCGCAACGCCGAGGCGATGCGTGACGGCTACTACCACACCGGCGACGTCGGTTCCCGCGATGTGGACGGCTACATCACCTACGTCGGCCGGGCCGACGACGTCTTCAAGGCCTCGGACTACCGGATCTCGCCGTTCGAGCTGGAGAGCGTGCTGCTGGAGCACGAGGCCGTCGCCGAGGCCGCGGTGGTGCCGTCGCCGGACCCGGTTCGGCTGGCCGTTCCCAAGGCCTACATCGTCCTTACCGCAGGCTGGGCCGCCGACGCGACCACCGCGGAGGCGATCTTCGCGCACTCCCGCGAGCACCTGGCTCCGTACAAGCGGATCCGCCGGCTGGAGTTCGCCGAGCTGCCCAAGACGATCTCCGGCAAGATCCGCCGGGTCGAGCTGCGCGGTGCCGAGCGGGACAAGCACGACGGCGACCAGCGTCCACATGGTGAACACCGCGAGGAGGACTTCCCCGCACTTCGGAACGGCTGAATTCCCACTCTCTAGGATTCGTTGACGCGTCGGTGGGCGCGCTGTTCGGATGGGCCGCGTGACCCTGTCCGTTCCGCGCCCCACCACGTCGGCGCCCGCCGACCTCCGCGTGGTGCCCGCCCGCTATCCGTTGCGGTGGGCCGGCATCGCCGTCGTGCTCGTGCTGCTCGCGCAGTTCGCGCACGGCCTGGCCACCAATCCCGGCTGGGACTGGCCGACCTTCGCCGCCTTCTTCGCCAGCGGCGCCGTGGTCAGCGCCCTCGGCGTGACCCTGCAGCTCACCGCCTACGCCACCGTGCTCGGCTTCGCCGTCGGCGCGGTGCTGGCGGTGATGCGCCTGTCGCACAGTCGGTTCCTGCGGACGGTCGCGTGGGGCTACGTGTGGGCGTTCCGCTCCATCCCGCTGATCGTGCAGATCATCTTCTGGTTCAACGTCTCGTACCTCTATCCCCAGCTGGGGTTCGGCATCCCGTTCGGTCCGGTGTTGTTCACGGTGCCGACCCAGGACCTGTTCTCTCCCTTGGGTGCGGCCGTGATCGGCCTGACCCTGCATCAGGCCGCCTACTCGGCCGAGATCATCCGTTCCGGCGTGCTCGCCGTGGACCCCGGCCAGTTGCAGGCCGCCGCCGCGCTCGGCATTCCCCGCTTCCGCCAGTTCCGGCGAATCGTTCTGCCGCAGGCGATGCGATCGATACTGCCCACCGCCGCCAACGAGGTGATCGGGCTGCTCAAGGGCACGTCGATCGTGTCGGTGGTGGCCATCAACGAGCTCTTCTACCAGGTCCAGGTGATCTACGGCCGCAACGCTCGCGTGGTGGCGCTGCTGATGGTCGCCACCGTCTGGTACGTGGTGCTGACCTCCGTGCTCTCGCTCGTGCAGCACTACGTGGAACGCCACTACGCCAGGGGGTCCCGATGATCGAGATTCGGGATGTGCACAAGAGCTTCGGCGCCCACGAGGTGCTCAAGGGGATCGACCTGGACGTCGCCGCCGGCGAGGTGGCCGTGGTGCTCGGGCCCTCCGGCTCCGGCAAGTCCACGCTGTTGCGCAGCGTCAACCACCTGGAGAAGGTGGACCGCGGGCAGATCCGGGTGGACGGCGAGCTCATCGGCTATCGCCGTCGCGGCAACCGGTTGCACGAGCTCAAGGAACGCGATGTGCTCAAGCAGCGCAGCGCCATCGGCTTCGTGTTCCAGAACTTCAACCTGTTCCCGCATCTGACCGTGCTCGACAACATCGCCGAGGCTCCGGTCGCGAATGGACGGTTGTCCAAGGATCGCGCCCGGGTCAAGGCTTTGGAGCTCCTCGGCCGGGTCGGGCTGGTGGACAAGGCCGACGCCTATCCGCGGCAGCTGTCCGGCGGCCAGCAGCAGCGGGTGGCCATCGCCCGCGCGTTGGCCTTGGACCCCAAGGTGGTGCTGTTCGACGAGCCCACCTCCGCCCTCGATCCGGAGCTGGTCGGCGAGGTGCTGGACGTGATGAGGGATCTCGCCCGCAGCGGCACCACCATGATCGTCGTCACGCACGAGATCGGCTTCGCCCGCGAGGTCGCCGACACCGTCGTGTTCATGGACGACGGCCGCGTGCTCGAACAGGGGCCGCCCTCGCTGGTGCTGGACAGCCCGTCCCACGAGCGCACCAGATCGTTCCTTTCCAAGGTCCTGTAGGAGGAATGCGTTGTACAGCAAGGTATTAGCCCTGGTCCTGGCCGCGGCGACGCTCACCGCCTGCGGTGCCGCGGCGGGGGAGCAGAGCCAGCAGCCGGCGCGGATCACCACCGCCAAGGTCGACAAGATCGCCGCCGAGGTGCCGTCGGCCATCCGCGATCGCGGCGCCCTACAGGTGATCACCAACGCCGGCACCGTGCCCCCGCTGACCTTCTACGACACCGACAACAAGACCCCCATCGGCGTCGAGGTCGACCTGGCCAACCTGGTCGCCGACGTGCTGGGGCTCAGGACCCAGGTCACCGTCGCCTCGTGGGAGAACGTGTTCGTAGGCCTCGACTCCGGCAAGTACGACGCCGGCTTCACCAACATCACCGTCACCGAGGAGCGCAAGCAGAAGTACGACTTCGCCACCTACCGCCTGGACAACGTCTCCTTCGAGGCGCGCAGGGGCGGCAACTGGAAGGTCGCCGGCGCCGCCGACGTCGCCGGCCGGACCATCGCCGTGGCGTCGGGCACCAACCAGGAGAAGCTCCTACTCGACTGGAACGCGCAGAACGTGGCCAAGGGCCTCAAACCCGTTGAGGTCAAGTACTTCCAGAACTCCACCGACTACTACCTGGCCCTGCAGTCCGGGCGCATCGACGCCTACCTCGGGCCCAACCCCACCGCCGCCTACCACGCCAAGTCCTCCGGCCAGACCGAGATCATCGGCACCGTCTCCGGTGCCGGCCCCACCCTCCAGGGCGAGATCGCCGCCACCACCAAGAAGGGCAACGGCTTCGTGCAGGCCCTCGCCGACGCCCTGAACCAGATCATCGCCGACGGCAGCTACCGCAAGGTCCTGGACCGCTGGGGCCTGGCCAACGAAGCCGTGCCGCGCTCCGAGATCAACCCGCCCGGCCTCCCCAAGTCCTGAACCACCACTCCGACCACTCCTCTCGCCCCTCCCGCCGCTGCCGTCCCGACCGCTTTAATGCAGGCATGGTGGAGTTGGTGATCCTGGGGCTGCTCGCCGCCGGCCCGGCGCACGGGTACGAGCTCCGGCTGCGGATTCCCCAGATCACCGGGCATGGCCGGCCGGTGGCGGACGGCACGCTGTACCCGGCGATCAAGCGGCTCACGGCGGCGGGCCTGGTCACCAGGCAGGCCCGGCCGGGGCGGGTGGCGGCGCCCAGGCAGGTGCTGACCCTTACGCCGGCCGGACACCTCGAACTGGTCCGCCGGCTGGCCTCCGTGGACGTCGCGGACGATCCGGCCTGGCTGACGGCGCTGGCCTTCCTGGCCGTGCTGCCCAATGCCGGCGAGCTCCTGCGGCGGCGGCTCGCGGTGCTGGAGTCCCGGGGCCTGCCGGCGGCGGCAGATCCGTACCAGCAGTGCCGGCAAGCGGTCCTGGCCGCCGCGCGCGAGGCGGAACTGGCCTGGTTGCGGGCCCGCGTCGCCTAGCCCGAGCGGGTGATCCCCGCCGTTGGGTTCGCGGTGTGGTGGTGATCGCGTACCGTTGACCTCCGTGTCGGACGAGTCGGTCAGCAACGAGTTCTCGGGCGACAACGCCGGTAATGTCGTTCAGGCGGGCGAGATCGGGTCGGTCACGATCTATCAGGGCGGTGCGCCGCTGATCCCGCGCCAGCTTCCGGCCCGGCTGCCGCATTTCGTGAACCGCGTGGATCTGCTGGCCCGCGCCGAGAGCCTGCTGTCGGCCGATCCCGGTGCGCCGACACGGGTTGCCGTGCTGACGGGCCTGGCCGGCAGCGGAAAGACGCGTGCCGCCGGTGAACTGGCGGGGAGCCGGCCGACGCCTTTTCCCGGCGGCGAGCTGTACGTCGACCTCCGGGGCCGGACCGTCCGCGACGCCCTGAGCGCGTGCGTGCGGAGCTACGGCGTCAAGGACGACCTGATCCCGGAGAGCCTGCCGGAGCTGACCAACCTCTATCGCAGCTGCTCGGCCGGCCGGGCGTCGCTGGTCGTGCTGGACGACGTCACCGAGCCGGCGCAGGTGTATCCCTTCCTGCCCAACGGCTCCGGCAGCGTCGTGCTGGTCACCAGCAACGACCGATTGGCGGAACTGATCGGCCAGCTCGGCGCCGAAGTGCTGGTGGTGGAGCCGTTGAACGCCGAGCACGGCCGTGACCTGCTGGCCAGCATCTGCGGTCCGGACCGCCTGGACGCGGAGCCGGCGGAGACCGCCGAGCTGGTCGCGCTGTGTGAGGGATTGCCGATCGCCTTGCGCACGGCCGGCACGCGTCTGGTGGAGCGGCGGTCGTTGCGTGTCGGCAAGCTCGTGGCCGACATCAAGGCCCGGGGCATCGACTCGGTGTCGGCCCTGTTCTCCGTGGTGTACCAGGATCTTTCCGACGAGACCGCGCAGCTCTACCGGCGGCTGAGCATGCTGCCGGTGGTGGATTTCGGGGAGCAGCTGGCCGAGGAGGCCACGGGCTCGCACGGTTCCCTGGACCGGCTGGTCGCCGTGAACCTGCTGACCGAGCAGGACAACGGCCGCTTTCGCTTCCACAGCCTGGTGTTGCGGCACGCCGAGGAGCAGGCGCTGGCCGGTGAGTCGGCGACCGAGCGCGAAGGTGTTGTGCTGCGGGCGATCCAGTACTACCTGCGGCGGGCGGCCCTGGCCGACCACCAACTTCTCGGCCCCGGTCGGCTGCGCTTCACGCCGGCGCCCGAGCCGCTCGACGATCCCTGGGACGGCGTCGATCCCTACGCCTGGTTGGACGCCGAGCGGACCAACGTGCTCGTGACCGTGCGCGCCGCCTACTCGTTCGGGTGGCACGACGAGGCCTGGCAGCTGGCGGAGAGCCTGACCGCCCTGTATCTGGGGCGGCGGTACCTCTCGGACTGGATCGAGTCCAGCGAGGTGGGCGCCCTCGCCGCGCACAGCGTCGGCAATCGCCGGGTCGAGGCGCGGCTGCGCAGCTTCATGTCGCGGGCGTTGCTGGATCTCGGGTACGTCGACCGGGCGCGGCAGCAAGTGGATCTGGCGCTGCCGTTGGCCGAGGAGTCCGGCGACGGGCGGCTGTTGGCCTCGGTGTGGGAGCTGGTCGGCCGGTTCCGCGACACGACCGGGGATCCGGCGGCCGCAATCACCGCGTACGAACAGGCCATCGCGGAGTTCACCAAGGAACACGACGCGCGCGGTATCGCCTTCGTGACGATGTTCGTGGGCACGGCGCTGCTCGCGCAGGAGCGTTACGGCAAAGCGGAATCCACGCTGCGCCGGGCGATCGAGCTGTGCCGTGCGGTGGGCGACCAGCGGATGGCGGCGCGGGCGGGCATCGGGCTCGGCACCGTCCACATGCGACTGGGACGACTCGACGACGCCCGAACTGAACTGGACAGTTCATTGGCGGCGCTGCTGGCCGGCGGGCATCTGAACTACGTGGTACAGGCTCGGGAAGCGTTGGCCGACCTGGCCGTCCTTCGTGGCGACGACGCGGAGCGGCGGGCCCAGCTGACCGCGGCGCTGAAGATCCAGGAGCAGTTCGGCGGCCCCGAGGCGGAACGGCTACGGACCAAGCTCGGCGAGTGAAATCCGTTGTCCCGCAACGGTGATCTCCTGGGTGAGCGGGCGGCCGGCGGTCACGCAGGCGTAGACGGCCGAAGCCAGCAGCAGGGGATCGAGGGAGCCGGTGACGGCGACCCGACGGCCGTCCCTGATCGCGGCATGGCAGCCGGTGGGGGTGGCGGCCGCGACGACCAAGGCGCCGTACACGGCCAGGTTGCGGGTCGCCCACGCCGCCGGATCGTCCATGATCTCGGCCCTGACCAGCACCGATGCCAACTCGGCCAGGCGCAGGTCCTCCTCGTCCTCGCGGACGGCGAGATGCTGGTCGGCTTCGCGGGTGGTGGCGGCGCGGGGAACACGATCAATGGTCAGCGTGGACGGCCCGGTGAATGAGGCCCGCACGTTGAACGCTGTGACCGGCTCCGAGGCAGGCTCGGCGTCTGGGACGCGGGGGAGCGGCAGATCCTCCGCCGGCTCCAGGTCGAGCTCCCGGTACAGGGCGTCCCGCAGGCGGAGGGTGGACGTGCCGATGTGGGCGAACACCCGGCCGGTCAACGGCGCGAACACCGAAGGATCGTGCTCGGCCATCGCCTGGTCGACCTGTTTGCGCAGGTCACTGCTCGGATCGAGGTGCGGGGCCAGTCGGCCCAGCGAATCGATGGGGGTGCCCTCGACCACCTCGTCGCCGTAGCCGGTCAACAGCAGCGGCTTGCCCAGCGCGGCGGCGTACAGGGAAATCGAGCCGTGGTCGCCGATGACCAGATGGGAGGCGATCAGCGCCGCGTGCCAGCCCCGCTCGGGCGGCAGCAGAAGCAAACCCGCCTTCACTGCGTGGTGCAGCCACCGACGCACGTCCACGTCGTGCTCCACCCACACGTTCGGGTGCACCGCCATGGCCAGCTGGTACCGGTCGGCCGGCAGCGTGCCGAGGAGCCGGGACGCGAGATCACGGGCGCGGCCCAGCTGCGATTCCTGGCCCCAGGTGGAGGACAGGAACACCAGCCGCCGCCCGCCCGTGCCCAGACGGTGCCGGTAGTGCTCGGCCAGCCGGACACTGCCGCGCAGCTGGTCGAAGACGGGGTCGCCGGTGACCACCGTGTGCCCGTCGATCTCCGGGCAGGCGGCCAACAACTGTTCGTGCTGGTCGGGATGGGCCAGCACGACCTTCACCCGGCCGGTGCGCAGCGCCTCGGCCGGCGGCAGGCCGGCCAGCCGAGGCCCCTCGGCCGAGGGCACGATCTTGTTGAAGCCGATGCCGTGCGGCAGCACCAGCACCCGCTGCTCGGCGTGCAGCTCGTGGAAGTCGATGTTCTCGCTGGCCGACACCAGCAGCCCGTAGCGGGTCTCCCGGATCGCCGGCCACGGGATCAGCCGCCGCACGCCGGCCGCACCGAGCACCTCCCGCGCACCTGTACTGAACCGGCTGGTTTCGTTCACCGTGAAGCGGAGCTGCACGCGATCGTCCGCGCCGAAGTACCACATCGTGTCCAGCAGCCGGATCGTCGACGTGGTGGTGCGGCCGGCCAGCACGACCGTGCGCGCGGGCGAGCGCGTCTGCCACCGCGACTCGTCACCACCGGACAATTCCATTGCCCCGCAACACTAGCGGGTCAGCTCCGGTCGAACACCTTGCCGTCGACCACCTCGAGCCGCCGCGTGGTGTGCACCGCCGTCAGCATCCGCCGGTCGTGCGTGACCAGCAGCAACGTGCCCGGGTAGTTGGCCAGGGCCGACTCCAGCTGCTCGATGGCCACCAGGTCCAGGTGGTTGGTCGGCTCGTCCAACACCAGCAGGTTCACGCCACGGGCCTGCAACAGCGCCAGGGCGGCCCGGGTGCGCTCGCCGGGGGAGAGTGTGACGGCCGGCCGCAGCACGTGGTTGGCCCCGAGTCCGAACTTGGCCAGCAGGGTCCGGACCTCGGCCGGCGCCAGCTCCGGCACGGCCGCCTCGAACGCCGACAGCAGCGCGGCGTCGCCGAAGAACAGCTGCCGCGCCTGGTCGACCTCGCCGACGACCACGCCGTGACCCAGCGCCGCGTCGCCCTCGTCCAGCTCAAGCCGCCCGAGCAGGGCCGCGAGCAACGTGGACTTGCCGGCGCCGTTCGCGCCCGTGATCGCGACCTTGTCGGCCCAGTCGATCTGGAGGTCCACCGGACCCAGCGTGAAGCCGCCGCGCCGGACCACCGCGCCGCGCAGCGTCGCCACCACCGAGCCCGAGCGGGGCGCGGCGGCGATCTCCATCCGCAGCTCCCACTCCTTGCGCGGCTCCTCGACGACGTCCAGCCGTTCGAGCATCCGGTCCGTCTGCTTGGCCTTGGACGCCTGCTTCTCGCTGGAGGCGACCCGGGCCGCGCGGATGTTCTTGTCGTTGTCCGGGGACTTCTTCATGGCGTTGCGGACGCCCTTGTCGGCCCAGCCCCGCTGCATCCGGGCCCGCGCCTCCAGCGACGACTTCGTGTCGGCGTAGTCCTCGTACTCGTCACGAGCGTGCTGACGGGCCCGCGCCCGCTCCTCCAGGTACGACTCGTAGCCGCCGCCGTAGGTGTTGACCTGCTGCTGGGCCAGGTCCAGCTCGACCACCCTGGTCACCGTGCGGGCCAGGAACTCGCGGTCGTGGCTGACCAGCACCGTACCGGCCCGCAGCTCCGCGACGAACCGCTCCAGCCGGTGCAGACCGTCCAGGTCGAGGTCGTTGGTGGGCTCGTCGAGCAGGAAGATGTCGTACCGGCTCAGCAGCAGCGACGCCATGCTGGTGCGGGCCGCCTGGCCGCCCGACAGCGAGGTCATCGCCTGGTCGAGGCCGATGCTCAGGCCGAGGTCGGCGATCACCTCGTCGACGCGCTCGTCCAGGTCGGCGCCGCCGAGCGCCAGCCAGCGGTCCAGGCTCGTCGCGTACGCGTCGTCCGAGCCGGGCCTGCCCTCGGTCAGCGCCTCCGTGGCGTTGTCCAGGTCCAGCTGGGCCTGCGTGACGCCGGTGCGGCGGCCCAGGAACTCCCGGACCGTCTCACCCGGGCGGCGCTCCGGCTCCTGCGGCAGGTGCCCGACCGTCGCGGACGGCGGGTCCAGGCGGATCGACCCCTGCTCGGGCGGGATCAGCCCGGCCAGCGTGCGCAGCAGGGTCGACTTGCCCGCGCCGTTCACGCCGACCAGCCCGATCACGTCGCCCGGGGCGACGACCAGGTCCAGTCCGGAGAACAGCACACGGTCCCCATGCCCGGCGGCCAGGTCCTTGGCTACGAGTGTGGCGCTCATCAGAGCGGAGATTCTACTGGAGGCCTCGCGCGGCTTTCCTTGCGTCCTCAGCGGTTGGAGGAGGGGAACCGGCCGTCCCGGCGGCCGATCGCGATCAACTCCGTGTACTGGTCCTGCCAGGACCGCTCGGTGGCCAGCAGGTCGGACAGCCGCTGCACCCAGAGCTCGTCGACCGGGGGCTCGGCGGTGGCCAGGTGCCGCTCGGTCTCCTCGCGGGCCTTGAGCCACTCCTCCAGGGTCGGACCGAGCACGGGACCGCCTGCTTGTTCGGGCATGCGAAGACCGTACTGCGCTGATTCTCCGCTGTCCGCCCCCGCTGGGGTACAGTCAGCAGGTCAGGGTGTCAGTGGGCGGCAGTCCGTCGTCACGAGGCCCGGACCCAGCCCGGCTCGGTGGTTACCGGCCGGAGACGGGAGTACCGGCTTGTTGCCGGAATGCCTGCTCGAGGTTTGTCTTTCGCCTTCTTCTTCGAAGTCGCGGTGCCAGTCATGAGGCGCATCGCGCGGACGGACCGGTCACGCAGCATGGCCGGGGGAATCGGTCAGGAGCGCGCCGACGCGGCGGAGGTGGTGCGCGCGGACCAGCAGGCCCGGGCCAGCATCACGGTCGCCGGCAACGCCCTCGACGTCGGTGACTGCCGGGAGCTGCTCTGCATGCTGGGGTTGGACGAGCCACCCCGGGCCGTGCGCGTCCACGTCTGACCGGTTCGCCGGCTCGCGCTCCCGACCACGGCGTCGGGTGCTTGAGCGCGCGCCCACAACGAAGAAGAGGACTCGCATGTCTCAGGGAACTGTCAAGTGGTTCAGCGGCGCCAAGGGATTCGGGTTCATCAAGCCCGCCGAGGGCGGCCCGGACCTGTTCATGCACCACACGGAGATCGAGGGCTACGACTCCGGCGGCATCGCCGAGGACCAGGTCGTCGAGTTCGAGGTCGGTGAGGGACGCCAGGGGCCGCAGGCCGTCGGCGTCCGCATGCTCTGAGCATCGCGCGCTCGGCCCGTGCCCGTTCTGGGTCTCACGGGTCGAGCGTCAGCCAGGCGGCGATGGCCGCACGCAACTCCGCCTTGCTCGCGTCCGACGCGAACGAGGCGTCGACACCGGCCCGGGCCAGTGTGGCCAGCGCCTCGTCGTCGTAGCCGAAGACCTCGCGGATCCGCGCGTACTCGGTGACCAGGTCCGTGCCCACCGAGGCCGGCACGTCGGTGTTCACGGTGACCAGCAGCCCGGCGTCGACCAGCCGCGGCAGCGGATGCTCCGGCCAGGACGGCACCAGCCCCAGGCCCACGTTCGAGGACGGGCACACCTCCAGCGGCACCTGCTCGTCCCGGAGACGGGCCACGAGAGCGGGTGACTCCAGGCAGCGGATGCCGTGCCCGATGCGGGCGGCGTGGCCGAGTTCCAGGGCCTCCCGGATGCTGTCCGGCCCCGCGTCCTCGCCGGCGTGGTGCACCAGCTTGATGCCGGAATCCCTTGCGGCGTCGAGAAGTTCCGTGAACGGCGCCATCGAGTGCCGCTCCTCGCCGGCCATCCCGACCGCCACCACCCGGTCGTGACGACGGGCCAGATCCAGTGTCTTCGCGAAACGTTCGGCCCCGCGCCGCCGGGAATGGTCCAGTATCACGGAAAACTCCGGCGTGAGGCCGTCGAGCACGGCCGCCAGCGGCATCTCCGGATCGCCGAGCCGTTCCCCGTGCGCGGCGGCCGTGAATGTCACCTCGCCGTGGTGAACCCCTTGTGCCCGTTGGTCTTCGCAGAACTCGGCGGCGATCCGGGTGAAGTGCTCCGGCCTGGTCAGGCACTGGCGTACCAGCGAGTTGTGGTCCGCGAACGACCGGAAACCGTCGAACTCCGTGGCGTGCGAGGCGAAACCGAACTCGGCCAGCGTCGACGGCCGGATCGAGCTCTCCAGGTGGACGTGCAGGTGGGCCTTGGGCAGCGCGGTCAGGTCACGCATGCGAGTACTGGTCGGCATAGCGGCGGGCCAGCCAGGCGCAGACCATCAGCTGCATCTGGTGGAACAGCATCAGCGGCAGCACGGTCAGCCCGACCGAGGCCGCCGGGAACAGCACGCTGGCCATGGGCAGCCCGCTGGCCAGCGACTTCTTCGAGCCGCAGAACACGATGGCGATCTCGTCCGCCTTGCCGAACTTGAGCCGTCGGGCCAACACCGTCGTCGCGACGAGCACGACTGCGAGCAACACGGTGTTGCATGCGAGCAACAGGGCGAGCGAGACGACCGACAGCCGGCCCCAGATGCCGGCGGCCACGCCCTCGCTGAATGCGGCGTACACGACCAACAGGATGGATCCCCGGTCCACATAGCCCAACACCTTTTTGTGCCGGGTGAGGAAGCCGGCGATCCAGCGCCGCAGCACCTGGCCCGCGACGAACGGGGCCAGCAGTTGCAGCAGGATGTCGCGGATCGAGTCGAAGGACACGCCGCCGCTTCCGTTCACGATGAACACCGTGACCAGCAACGGCGTCAACACGATGCCGATCAGGTTGGAGAACGAGGCGCTGCAGATCGCCGCCGCCACGTTGCCGCGGGCGATCGACGTGAACGCGATCGACGACTGCACCGTGGACGGCAGGCAGCACAGGAACATCACGCCCGTGTACAGGTCCGGGGTCAGCAAGTGCGGCACCAGCAGCCGGCACAGCAGGCCCAGCACCGGGAACAACACGAAGGTGCAGGCCAACACCAGCGTGTGCAGGCGCCAGTGCTTCAGGCCGTCCAGCGCCTCCCGGGTCGACAGCCGCGCGCCGTAGAGGAAGAAAAGGAAGCCGATCGCGATCGTCGTCACGTGGCTGAGCCCGGTCGCCGCGGCCCCGCGCGCGGGCAGCACGGCGGCCAGGCCCACCGTGGCCAGCAGCGCGAGGATGTACGGATCTATCCGCAGCCTGGACATCAGGGGAGCATAAGCACGGGATTGACCTGGAGCGCGCTCCAGCGCCTAGCGTTGTGGCGACACTCACGACCGAATGGGAGACGACCGTGCGAGTCGGCGTCCACATCACCAAGTTCGACAATCCCGCGGGTTCGGCCGGCGTTGCCGCGGAGCTGGCCGCCGTCGCCCGCAACGCCGAGGCCGCCGGCGTCGGCTGGATCTCCGTCATGGACCACTACTTCCAGATGGAGCACAACGGCGGCGCCGCCGACGACATGCTGGAGGGCTACACCACGCTCGGCTTCCTCGCCGCGCAGACGTCCACCGTCGAGCTCAGCCTGCTCGTCACCGGCGTCACCTACCGCAACCCCGGCCTGCTGGCCAAGATCGTCACCACCCTCGACGTGCTGTCCAACGGCCGTGGCACGCTGGGCATCGGCGCCGCCTGGTACGACCGCGAGCACCACGGCCTCGGCGTGGCGTTCCCGCCGCTCAAGGAGCGGTTCGAGCGGCTGGAGGAGACCCTGCAGATCTGCCTGCAGATGTTCGACCAGAGCAACGACGGGCCGTACGAGGGCAAGCACTACCAGCTGGCCGAGACCATCAACCACCCGCCGGCCGTGCGCTCCCCGCGCCCGCGCATCCTCATCGGCGGTGGCGGCGAGAAGAAGACCCTGCGCCTGGTCGCCCAGTACGCCGACGCCTGCAACCTGTTCCCCACCTCCGTCGAGGAGGTCAGCCACAAGCTCGACGTCATCAAGGCCCACTGTGACACCGTCGGCCGCGACTACGCCGAGATCGAGGCCACCCTCACCACCCGCGCCGACGACCTGGACACCTTCGTGGCGCAGATGCAGGAGTATGCCAAGATCGGCATCAAGACCGTGATCGTCGCCCCGCCCACCGGCACGCCGGCCCGGTGGATCGAGGAGTTCGTCGCGCCCGCGGTGCGGCGCGTCGCCGACCTCTGATCCCGTTCACAGCGCGGAACCACCGGTCGCGTCCAGCACGCGGCCGGTGACCCAGCGGGCGTCGTCCGAGGCCAGGAAGGCCACCACATCGGCGATGTCCTCCGGCCGGCCCACCCGGCCCAGCGCCGAGAGGGACGCCGCGTGGGCCTGCGCCGCCGGATTTCCGCGCAACCAGCCCGCGTTCACGTCGGTGTCGACGATGCCCGGGGCCACCGAGTTGACGGTGATGCCCCGGGGGCCGAGTTCCTTGGCCAGGTTCAGGGTGAACGTGTCCAGGGCGCCCTTGGTCGAGCCGTAGGCCATGATCTCCGGCATGGCCACCCGGGCCAGGCCGCTGGAGACGTTGATGATCCGCCCGCCGTCGCGCAGTCGCCGAAGTCCTTGCTGCACGACGAAAAACGGCGCCCGGACGTTCACCGCGAAGATCTCGTCGAACCCGGATTCGGTCAGCGTGGCCAGATCCGGGCTGCGTCCGATGCCGGCGTTGTTCACGATGATGTCGACGGCGCCGTCGGACCGGCTCCGGTCGAACGCCGCCCACAGCCGGGCGGCGTCGCCGTGCCGGCCCAGCTCGGCCCCCAGCGCGAAGGCGTGGCCGCCACCGCGTTCGATGTGGTCCACCACCTCCCGCGCCGCCGATTCCTCCCGCGCGTAGCCGACGGCCACCGTTGCTCCGTCCCGGGCCAGTCGCAGCGCGATCGCCCGCCCGATACCCCGGCTGCCCCCGGTGACCAGCGCGACCTTGCCGTCCAACTGCCCGGTGTTCGCGGTCGTGGTCATGCTTCCCCCATTTGTTGATCGATCGTTCAAGAAGTACCGTAGCACCTTCTTGAACGATCGCTCTAGAATGGTCACGTGAGCGAGGCCAGGCGGGGACGACCGCGCGAGTTCGACCGCGACGCCGCAGTGGCGGCGGCGACCGCGCTGTTCTGGGAACGGGGCTACCAAGCCACCTCCATCGGCGACCTGACCGCGGCGATGGGCATTCGGCCCGGCAGCCTGTACGCGGCGTTCGGCGACAAGATGTCGTTGTTCCATGAGGTCGTCGAGGCGTACCAGCGCTCGCCCGCCGGGGCGTTCGCCGGCATCGCACTGGCCGAGGAGCCGACCGCCCGAGGCGCGATCGCCCGCATCCTGCGGGAGGCCTCCGCCGTCTACGCCGATCCGGGCCATCCGGCCGGCTGCCTAGTGATCAGCGCGGCCACCAACATCGCCGCGCAGGACGTCGAAATCGAGAAGTTCCTGCGTGAGCGTCGCGACGAGAACCTGCGCGCCCTGGCCGACCGGCTGGGCGAGGCCCGGCGCGCGGGCGAACTGCCGTCGACGGCCGATCCCCGTGCGCTGGCGGCCTATTTCGCCGCGGTGATCCAGGGAATGTCGCAGCGGGCCCGGGACGGGGCCACGACGGCGGAGCTGGCCGGCACCGCCGAACTCGCGCTGGCCGCGTGGCCGTCGTGACCCGGTCGACACTGTGCCCTCGCCAGGAGTCGAACCTGGAACCTCCGGATCCTGAATCCGGCGCCTCTGCCAGTTGGGCCACGAGGGCGTGCGGCCCCGGGGACTCGAACCCCGAACAATCGGGCCCTCGACCCGATGCCTCTGCCAGTTGGGCCAGAGCCGCATGCACAGCAACAAAAAAGCCGCCACGACGAGGTGGCGGCTCGCGACGATCGTCGAGAGCCGTCTACAGAAGCAGCTGGCGTGACATCGTGGACTCCCTCGTTCGGCCGGTGTGGACACCGTGCCGCAGCCCCGGTGTCGCCGTCAACGGTATTATCGGCGGTCCACAATGGAGTATCTGACATGGCTCGGTTGCTGCTGATCCGGCACGGCGAATCCGACCACACCCTGCGCGGCCCGGAAGGCCTCACACCGGCCGGCCGGGACCAGGCCGCAGCGGTGGCCGAGCGCCTGACGGCCGAGGAACTCGGGGCCGTTGCCGTCTATTCGTCCACGGAGGTGCGGGCGATCGAGACGGCGGCGGCGATCGCCTCGCGGCTGGGCGTCGAGGCAGTGCAGGACTGCGGTCTGTGCACCTGGCACACACCGTCCGAAGCCGTCGGCCTGACGTCCGCCGAATTCCAACAACGCCTGGGGATCGAGGGCGGCGGCGTGTTCCGGCCGTTCCAGGCCGGCAACGAGACGTGGGCGGAGCTTGTCGTCCGCGTCAGCCGCACGTTGCTCGAACTCCTGGCGCGGCACCGGCTCGAGACCGTGATCGCCGTCGGCCACACCGAAACCGTCGGCGCCTCCTTCGCCGTGTTCGGCAACCAGCCGCTGCTGCGCGACTTCGACGTGGTCGTCGCGCCGGCGTCGATCACCGAGTGGACCACCGACGGCGACCCGACGGCCTGGCCGCCGCCCCGCTGGGCGCTGCGCCGCCTCTCGGCGTAAATCGGCCGGTTGCTGTTGTCAACCCCGTGTTGCCTGGGTAGCGTCGGATGGCCTGGCACACAAGGGAGTGTGGACGATGATCGCAGCATCGCACCCGGACGTCGCGGCCGCCGCCGCGGCCGGCAGCATGGCGCTGGGCAACCAGCTCGCCCGCGCCGCCAGGACCTTCCCGGACCGGGTGGCGCTCCAGCTCGACGAGGTGCGGCGCACCTACACCGAGCTGGACGGCCGCGTCAACCGGCTGGCCCGGGCGTTGCGCGAACGAGGGGTGCACGCCGGCGACCGGGTGGCGGTGCTGGCCACCAACCACATCGAGACCGCCGAGGCCTTCTACGCCATCCTGCGGCTCGGCGCCATCGTCGTGCCGGTCAACTTCCGGCTGGCGCCGGGCGAGGTCGCCTACATCCTGCACGACTGCACGGCCGGCCTGCTGATCGTCGACGACCTGACCGCGCCGCTGGCCGAGGCCGCCCTGTCCGAAGTGGACTGCCCGACGCTGCGGATCGCCGCCTTCGACGCCGTCATGGCCGGCGAGCCCGACGACTCGCTGGACATCGTTGTGCCGGAACAGGATCCGGCGTTCATCATGTACACCTCCGGCACCACCGGCCGGCCCAAGGGCGCGGTGCTCACGCACCGGAACCTCTACATGGCCCTGATGCTGCAACGCATCGCCGCCGGCGGCAAATGTCCGGACGGCGAGGTCGTGCTGCTCGGCGTGCCGATGTTCCACATCGCCGGCATGGGCACCGCACTGGGCCGGCTGCTGGGCGGCGACCGGATCGTCATCTACTCCGGCGTCGGCTTCGACCCGTCGGACGTCGTGGACCTGCTGGAACGGGAACAGGTCACGCACACCTTCTTCGTGCCGAGCCAGTGGCAGGCGATCTGCGCGGTGCCCGGCGTCAAGCAGCGGAACCTGGTGCTCAGCAACATAACCTGGGGCGCCTCCCCGGCGACGCCGTCCACTTTGCAGGCCCTGGCCGACACCTTCCCCGACGCCGCCGCCTTCACCGCGTTCGGGCAGACCGAGACGTGCGCCACGGTGTGCCTGCTGCGGGCCGAGGACGCCGTGCGCAAGCGCGGATCGGTCGGCACCCCCATCCCCGGCATCGAGGTGCGCATCGTCGACGACGAGATGCGGGACGTGAAACCGGGCGAGGTCGGCGAGATCGTCTACCGCGGGCCGGTGATCACACCCGGCTACTGGGGCAAGCCCGAGGCCACCGCCGAGGCGTTCGCCGGCGGCTGGTTCCACTCCGGCGACCTGTGCCGGGCCGACGAGGACGGCTTCGTCTGGGTGGTCGACCGCAAGAAGGACATGATCATCTCCGGCGGCGAGAACATCTACTGCGCCGAGGTCGAGGCGGTCATCGACAGCCATCCCAAGGTCGCCGACGTGGCCGTGATCGGCGCCCGTCACGAGAAGTGGGTGCAGACCCCGCTCGCCGTCGTCACCGCCGTCGACCCGGCCGACCCGCCGACGCTGGAGGACGTCGTCGAGCACTGCCGGGAGCGGTTGGCCTCGTTCAAGAAGCCCACCGCGCTCGTCGTCGTCGACAGCCTGCCCCGCACCGCCACCGGCAAGGTGCAGAAGTTCCAGCTGCGCAAGCTCTACGCCGGCTAGCCGCCGACGAACGTCAGGAACGGCACCCGCATCTCGGCCGGTGTCAGCGATCCGTGCACGCCCGTGAAGCCCGACTCGAACTTTTCCTTGCTGGTGCGGACAACGCCGATTTCGCCCTGGGCCGCGGCGATGACGTCGCCGATCCTCGGCCGCACGTGATCGGACACCGGTCCGAACCAGCCCTCGTCGATCGCCTGTTCCTTGCCGACGACCCATGCCTTGTCGCGCAGGACGCCCTGCCATGCCTTGAGGACGTCTTCGGCGGCACCCGGCTCGGTGTAGACGTGGCGTGCCCGGGGCTCGCCGCCGATCAGGCGTACCCCTTGCTGTAGCGCCGATTCCGTGTCGAAGTCCACTGTGGATGTCATAAGCACCATGCCGTGATCCGCCGTGACGGCCAGGAGGGCGCCCTTGGGCAGTGCGGCGACGACCGCTTCAACCAGTTGGTCGACATGGTTGAGCTGCCACCGCCAGGCCTTCGATCCCGGGCCGTAAACGTGCCCCACGGTGTCCAGATCTCCGTGGTAGGCGTAGCAGAACCCTTTGTTGGCCAGGATCTTCGCCGTCAGGTCGCCCAGCGCGAACACCGGCTCGAACGTCCCGCCGCGCAGTGCGCTCCTCGTCAGCCCCGAGCCGCGTTGCAACATCGGCGCCGCGATCGTGGTTTCGGTCTCCGCCCGCTCGAACAGCGTCGGCAGCGGCTGGATCTCCTCCGGCACAAGCCTTTCCCGCGCGTCCACTCCGTCCACCCGCCACGGCAGCGCGTACAGCAGATCCGGCGCCGCAAAGCTGTAGCCCACGATCCCGTGCTGCCCCGAGGTCATCCCCGTGCCGAACGACGCCACGCTTGTCGCCGTGGTGCTCGGAAACCCCGCCGTCACCGGCTCTTTCCCCACCGCTTGCCCACTCAGGAACGGCGCATCCTGCGCGTGCGCGTTCAGCAGCTCCCAGCCGAGCCCGTCCACCACCAGCAGGCACGCCGCCACCGCCCGCTCCACGCCCAAGACGTTGTCGAAGCCCGGCACCCCCATCGCCGCGAGCAGCGACGGCGTCACCTCGCACAGCGAGCGTTCCCCGTACCGCGGCAGGATCATCTCGGCCACCCGCGCAGCCTAACCCGCTGGTTCCGCCGTGGCGCGTCCACCCAGGCCGAGCAGCGCGGCCGCCGCGATCAGCTGACTGCTCCCGGCGATCACGAAGGCGGTGGTAGAGCTGTTGTGGTACAAGGGAAGCCAGGCCGCCGGGGCCAGTGCGCTGCCGGCGAAGCGGAATCCCGACACCACCGACACCGCCCCCGCCCGATTGCCCGGCACGGCCGTCATCGTCAGGTTCTGCAACGACACCGTCAGCAGCGAGGAGGCCGCCCCGGCCACGGTCCAACACGCCGCCAGTGACCACATCGCGCCGGTCAGGCCGATGGCCGCCACCAGGCCGGTTCCCGCCACCGCGCCGATCACCCCCGCCCTACGGCCGCCGATGCGGTCACAGACCGTGCCCCATATCGGTCCCAGCGCCAGGCCGGCGAGGCCGAAGCCCACCAGCGCCACCCCCGCCATCTCCGGCGACGCCCCGAGGAAGTCGTGCGTGTACAGCGCCACCAGGAACGGCAGTCCGGCGCCGCCGAGGAACGACACCAGGGCGCTGATCGACAGCAGGCCCATCTTCACGCTCAGCAACGGCCGCCACGGCGGCGCCTGCGCCCCTGGCCTCGGTTCTCCCAGCGGCGGCACGAACGCCAGCGCCGTCGACACCGCCGCCACCACCGCGAACCCCAGCCGCCAGTCCACTCCCGCCGCCAGGCCGCCGATCAGCGGCGAGAACGACTGCCCGCCTGACATGCAGCTCGCGTACATCCCCACCGCACGGCCCAGGCGCTCTTTCGGCACCAGGTCCCCCAGGCTCGCCAGCAGCAGCGGCGACGTGAACGCGTTCGCCGCCCCCAGCACCGCCCTCCCCGCCAGGAACAGGCCCAGGTTCGGCGCCACCATGCACCCCAGCGACGCCACCACGAACACCAGATACGCCGTTCGGACCGTCCTGCGCAGGCCCCAGCGCTCACCCAGTGTCCCCGAGACCAGTTGCAGCAGCGCGAACGGAATGAAGTACACCGTCACCGAGCTCGCCACCTCCGTCACCGACGTGTGCAGCGACTCGCTCAGCTCCGGCAGTATCGGCGCGACCAGCCCACCGGCCAACGGCCCGATCGTCGCCCCCGCGTACACCGCCACGAGCCGAATCCTGCTCACGTCCGCCATGCCCCGATCTTGCCTCGTCGGGGAACCCACCCACCCCGGCCCGCCCGTTGGATCCCGCCGCCGGACATGTCGACGAACTTCTCGATCGCGTCGGCCGACGGCTCGGCCAGCCGCACTCGCGCAGACCGCGATGCCCGCGCGGACCGCCCTGCCCGCGCGGACCGCCACAATCGAGCAGGCCGCCGCGTCGGATCAGGCCGCCGCACACGCCCAGGCCGTCACATCGGACCAGACCACCAGATCGGACCAGGCCGTCGCATCGGACCAGACCGACGCAATCGAGCACATCACCGCACTTCAGCAGATCGGCGCACACGAGAAGTTCGCGCGAAAATGTGAAGTTCGTCGAGGTTGCGGAGTTCGGCGAAACCCGAAGTTCGGCGAAGTCGAGAACTTTGGCGAAGTTGAGGAGTCCGGCGGCAGATGAGGAGTCTGCGGTGGGCGAGGAGTCTGGCCGCTGATGAGAAGCGCGGCGAAGTCGAGGAGCGCGGCTGCCGTCGAGAAGCGCGGAGGCGGCGAGGAGTGGAGACGGTGAGGAGCGTGGCGGCCGGTCGGGCGGTGGGAGGCGGAGCGGGCGTCAGGAGTTCGTCGCGGCAACTGCCGGGGCGGCGGTGGTGCTGTGGCGCACGGTGAGATGCGGCGGCAAGAGGTGGACCTCGGGCTGAGGCGGGCCGGCGAGTTGGCGGATGGTCATCCGCACGGCGAGGGCGCCGACCTCGGGGGCGGGGATGGCGACGGAGGTGAGGGGGATGGCGCCGCTGTCGGCCATGTTGTCGGGGCAGACGGCGACGACGGAAATGTCGGCGGGCACGCGGAGACCACGGGCGGCGAGGCCGGTGAGGATGTCGGGGAGCACGGCCTCGTTGTGCACGACGAGGCCGGTGACGGGGCGCTGAGCAGCGAAGACCTGATCGAGGCAGGCCATGGCGGCGTCGTAGGAGTGACCGCAGGGATGGACGGTGGCGTGCAGGTGGCGCTCGGTGGCGGCGGAGTCGAAGCCACGGCGGAAGCGCCCGGCGAAGCTGGTGCCTCGGCGGTAGACCTCGGGCGACGGACCGATCAGGGCGATGTCCCGGTGGCCGAGGTCGGCGAGGTGGTGCACGCAGGTCGAGCCGGCGGCGGCGAAGTCGAGGTCGACGCAGCTGAGGCCGGCGTGCTGCTCGGGCAGCCCGATGAGCACGGCCGGCCGGTCCAGCGCGGACAGCAGGGGAACGCGGCCGTCGGCGGACTCGATGTCCATGACGATGAGGGCGTCGGCGATGGAGGAGGACGCCACCCGGCGCAGCTCGGCGGGACCGTCGTCCTTGGTCAGCAATAAGAGGTCCAGGTCGTGCTCGCGGGCGGCGGTGACGACCGAGGACACGAACTGCATGATCACCGAGAGGTTGAGGTCGGGGCGCAGCGGCACGGCCAGGGCGAGGACGTTGGTGCGGTTGCTGGCCAGCGCCCGGGCACCGGCGTTGGGGTGATAGCCCAGGTCACGGATGCACTGCTCGACCCGCCGCCGAGTCGTGGGGGAGATGCGTCTCTTGCCGCTGATCACGTACGACACCGTGCTCGGTGCGACGCCGGCCGCCCGCGCGACGTCCACGATGGTCACCACGGGGGTCCTCCACGGCTACAGGATGCGGTCTCGTCCGTCGACGGCCATTCTCCTCGTCCGCGCGCGAAATGTGTCACTGATCTGGTCGGGCGGCACGGTTTTGTTCCACTCGCCGTAGAGCTGCCAGGCGTTGTGGATGCCGACCAGCAGCTGCTCCAGCAGTGCCCGCGCCGGCATGCCCTCCTTGACCAGTGTCATCACGACGTCCCGCGGTAACTCGCCCCGGTCGAGGCGCTGCACGACCATCACCGGCAGCTCGTCGGCCAGATGGTCCACATGCTTGTGTCGGCACGTCGGCGGCGTGTCGGACAGATTGCCGCTGGCGGCCCGGGAGGCGATCATCAGGGCGGCGTGCAGCCAGTGCACGGCGGCGACGGCGGCCGAGGTGGCGTCGATCTTCGTGTACAGCTCGGGCGGCCCCATCGGGTCCTTCTCGAGGTACGCGTGCGCGGCGGCGACCTGCTGCGGCTGCGGGTCCGACCTGGTCAGCACCACCGCCTGGTTGGCCCGGTCGGTCAGGTCGCCGAGCGCGGCCCGGCGCAGGGCGTCGATCTCCGCCTCCACGTCGCAAACCGCCTGCTCGGTGACGTCGCGGTCGCCGATCCGGTGCAGGATCCGGCCCACCTGGTGGCCCGCCTCCAACACCTCGCTCTCGCACACCTGCACCTGGTCGCCGACCGGCAGGTGCGGATCCCGCAGCGCCCCGGCGACCAGGTCGATCGCCAACTGGTTGCGGGCCCGGCTCAACGCCTCGTCCGGCAGGTCGACGGCCTCCGTCAACGGGTGGGTGTAGGTGCGCCACAGGTGCTTGGACAGCTGGGTCAGCTCATAGCCGAGCTGCAGGCCGTACTCGGGACCGGGTAGGTCGTCACCGAAGGCCACGACCGTCTCCGCGACGTTGCCGATGCCGACGCTCCACACCGCCAGCAGGACGTTTCGGGTCCGGTCGTAGGCGTACTCGGTCACCGGCACAGGATCGCAGATGAAGTTGTGAACCGCTGCCACCTCGGTCCACCTGTTCGTGAGATCCGGACTGCCCACTCAGGCGGCCTGCGGCTGCACCTTCCGGCGGACGATCGGCTCAGCGCGAGCCATGACCGGCTCCGGCACGGCCTGCTCGACGGGGGCGGTCGGACGGTGCACACGCCGAAGCACGAGCACGGCGGCGCCGGGCAGGGCCGAGATCATCGTCAGCACGCCGTAGACGACGGCGGTGGTGACGCCCTGCGTCGCGCCGAGGCCGGCGGCGGCGAAGGCGAGCGCGGCGACACCCTCGCGCGGGCCCCAGCCGCCGACGTTGATCGGCAGGCCCATGGCGATCAGGGCCAGCACCAGCAGCGGCAGCAGCTGGCCGACGGAGGCGGTGGAACCGGCCGACCGCGCGGCGACGATGAACAGAGTGAGGTGCCCGGCCAGCGTAGCGGCGGACAACAGCACAATGGCCGGCCACGAATGCGGGCTCAACAGGCTGCGACGGATGTCGACCAGCGTCCGGGCCACGGCCTCGCGCCAGCGGGGCAGGCGGGAGGACGTCGCGAGCACGACGGCCGCCGCGATCACGGCCAGCACACCGATGACGATCGCGGCCGGTGCCGGCACGATGTCGCCGATGACCTGGGCGATCAGGGTGGGATCGGTGAGCAGCACACCGACGCCGACGGCGAGGATCGCCAGCTGTCCGCCGGTCCGCTCCAACACGACGGCCCGCACGCCACGGCCGACGTCGCCGGTGTCATGACCGTTCTGGACGGCACGGTGCACGTCACCGAGCACACCGCCGGGCAGCACGGCGTTGATGAACAGTGCGCGGTAGTAGTCGGCGACCGCGGCACGCAGCGACAGCTTCAGGCCCAGCCGGTCGGCGACGATGCACCAGCGCCAGGCGCTGAACAGCGTGGTGAGGAAGCCGATGCCGAGCGCCGCGACGATGCCCCACAGGTTGATCTCGCGGAGACCGTCCACAAAGGCCCCGGTGCCCAGCCGCCAGAACAGGACCCCGATGATGGCCACCCCGACGACGATCTTCAGCCAGGGCAGGACCGCGCGCATCATGCCGGCACCGCCAGCACGTCGACGTGTCCGACCGTCCCGCTCAGGCGGCCGACCCCGACCGCGTCGAGCCGCTGACGCAGGTAGCTCGCGGCCTCGGCGGTCAGCTCCGGACGCTGCTCGACGGCGGCGCCCACCCAGCCCCGCAGCCACTCGGCGGTCAGGTCGGAGTTCTCCGTGCCCAGCTGCCACGGGGTCTGCGCGACCTGCACGTCGGCGCCACGCCGCCGGAACGATTCGACGATCGCGGCCGGGGCGTCCGGACCGAGCAGCCGGCGACCGTCCTGGACGCGGCGCTGGTGGTCGTTGAACGCGGCGGAGATCTCGGTGTCGAGCGGGTCGGCGGGGGAAAGGTCGACCTCGCCGAGCACGGACAGCGTGAACAGCGCGGGCACACCGGCGTCGACGCAGGCGGCGGCGAGCCGGTCGACCTCCTCGGTGGTGAGGATGTCGAGCAGGGCGGATGCGGTCACCAGCGAGGTGCCGGCGAGGTCGGCGGCGGTGACGCCGTCGAGATCACCCAGCCGGGTCTCGACCGTGACAGGAGCTGTGGAGGTCACATCCATATACACGTGCCTGAGCAGATCTGGTTCACGGTCCTGCATGATCCAGTGCTGCGGATTCGGCAGCAGCGGGCTCAGCCAGCGGCCCAGCGAGCCGGTTCCGCAGCCCAGATCGCGGATGACGAGCCGGTCCCGGCCGGCGAAATGCCGGACCAGCCGGTCGACGAGCGCGCCGGACCGGGCCGCCGCGTCGACGGGCTCACGCAGGGTCAGCCACTCGGGAGTGAACTCCGCGTCACCTGCGTCAACACTCTGGCCAGGCTGTTCGAGGTTTCCGCCCATCCGGTCAGCATGCCACGGCGGTCACGGGCCGCCGCTCGGAGCCGTCGGCGCAGGCCGGACTCCGTCAGCCAACTACGCAGCGCAGTCGCCAGCTCGGCCGGCGGGACCAGCAGGCCGGGCACGCTGCCGTCCGGCGCCAGGCCGACGGTCGACGGCAGTGGGTCGACATTTGTCGCGAGAACGGGGATGCCGCGGGCCAGCGCCTCGGTGACGACCATCCCGTACGTCTCCGCGCGGGAAGCGAGCACGAACAGGTCGGCGGCGTCGTAGCTCTGCTCCAGCTCGTCGCCGTGCCGTGGGCCGACGAACTCGACCTTTTCGCACGCATTGCTCGACTCCACCCGACTTCTCAACTGCGTCACATGGTCCGGCGCGTGGTGCAACGCGCCGACGCAGACGAGATGCCAGTCGAGATCGTCGATCGTGAGCAATGCGTCCAGCAGCAGATCGTGACCTTTGCGCGGGGTCACCGACGCGACACAGAGCAGCCGCGACGCGCCGTCCGTGCCGCGGGCCAGCGGTGCGCGATCGACACCGGGATCGACGCTGTGAACTCGGTTCACAGGCAAATTGTGGTGTTGCGTCAGTTCACGGGCGGCCCACGAACTGGTGGCGACGACCGCGTGGGCGGCGTGCAGCACTTCTCGTTCTCGACGGTCGAGATCTTCGCGAACCTCGTCCGACAGGCCGGTCTCGGCCGCCAGTCGGAGGTGGACCAGCACGACGACGCGCAGCCGGCGGGCCGCCGGCACGACTATCTCCGGAACGCCGCACGCGACCAGACCGTCGACAAGCACGACTTCGCCGGAATCGAGATTGTCGAGCGCGGACGTCAACTCCGCCCGCGCTGGCGCGTCGGGTCGCGGCCAGTCGCCGCCGACGAGAATCTCGTCGACATTCCAGCCGAGCGACGACAGACCGCTGCTCACCCGGCGGTCGTAGACGTTGCCGCCGCTGGGGGCGGCAACGTCGGCGACCTGCGCGGGAAAAACCGTGTGAACCGAGTTCACAGGCAAAGTCACAGTGAACGCTCGTAACTGGCCCAGGCGTTGTGCGACTCGTGCAGTGCGACGGCGATGCCGGACAGCCCGCTGGCCGACGGGCCGAGCGCGCCGGCCTTGACCCGGTCGGCCAGCCGATCGGCGATGACCTTGGCCAGGTACTCGGTCGAGGTGTTGATGCCGGCGAAGGCCGGCTCCTCGTCGAGGTTGCGGTAGTTCAGCTCGCCGAGCAGCTCGCCCAGCTGCTGGCCGGCCAGGCCGATGTCGACCACGATGTTGTCGTCGTCCAGCTCGGCCCGCTTGAACGTCGCGTCGACCACGAACGTCGCCCCGTGCAGCCGCTGGGCCGGTCCGAACACCTCGCCCTTGAAGCTGTGGGCCACCATGATGTGGTCACGGACGGTGATGCTGAACAAGGTCATCCTCCTGAGGGGTAGACGATCCGGTGACACAGCGCCGGCAGCCGGCCGTCGGCCAGCTGCGGCATGACCGACGGCAGGTCGGCGAAGTCGCTGGAGCCGGTGATCAGGGCGTCGAAGACCGGGTCGGCCAGCAGGTCGAGGGACAGTGCGAGCCGGCTGGCGTAGGTGTGCCGGCCGCGCCGGGCCTGCGGAATGACCCCGACCTGGCTGCTGCGCACGACCAGCCGCCGGGAGTGGAAGAACTCCCCGAGCGGGACGCTGACCTGCTTGTCGCCGTACCAGGACAGCTCGACGACGGTGCCCTCCGGCGTGAGCAGCTCCAGCGCCCGGGTCAGGCCCGCCGAGGTGGCGCTGGCGTGCACGACCAGGTCGCAGCCCTCGGCCGCCTCCTCCGGTGACACGAACTCCACGCCCAGCGCCGAGGCCACCGCCGCCCGTGAGGCGTCGACGTCCACGAGCTGGACCCGCACGCCGGGGAACTTGGCCAGCACCGCGGCGACCGAGCTGCCGACCATGCCGGCGCCGATGACCGCGATCCGGTCGCCGAGCAGGGGAGCGGCGTCCCACACGGCGTTGACCGCCGTCTCGACCGTGCCGGCCATGATCGCGCGCTCGGACGGCACGGAATCCGGCACAACGGTCACCGCCGAGGCCGGCACGACGTACCGTGTCTGGTGCGGGTAGAGGCAGAACACCGTCCTCCCGACCAGGTCCGGCTCGCCCGCCTCGACGACGCCGACGTTGAGGTAGCCGTACTTGACCGGGGCGGGGAAGTCGCCGTCCTGGAACGGGGCGCGCATGAGGGCGTGCTGGCTGTCGGGCACGCCGCCCCGGAACACCAGGGTCTCGGTGCCGCGGCTCACGCCGGAGAACAGCGTTCTGACCAGCACCTCGTCGGGGCCGGGCGGGGTCAGCTGCACTGGACGGATCTCGCCCTCACCCGGGCGTAGCAGCCAGAACGCGTGTGCGGTCAGGTCCATTTGAACCCTTCTATCACAGCGGACGTGTTCTGACCGAGGTGAGAGGACGGTGGGAGGCGTGGTGACCACTCAGATTCGGCACGTATCGACGGCGACACCCGGTGTGGTCGCTGGGCTGGGTGCGCAGTTGGTGCTGCTGACGCTGTTGTGGGCGGCGCTGCGGATCGGCCCGAGCGCGCTGGCCGCCGGCACCACGTGCGCGGTCGTGACGTGCGCAACCCTCGGTTACGCTCTGCACCGGTCGCGGGCCAGGACGTTCGGCCAGGCCAACTGGGTCACCCTGTTCCGGGCCACGCTGGTCGGCGGCGTCACCGCGCTGGTGGCCGACGGCCTCATGCACGGGCCCGCGACGGCCGCCATCGTGGCGCTGTCCGTGGTCGCTCTGATCTTGGACGGTGTCGACGGCCACGTCGCCCGTCGTACCGGAACCGCTACCGCCGTCGGGGCGCGGTTCGACATGGAGGTCGACGCCTTCCTGATCCTGGTGCTCAGCGTGTTCGTCGCCGCGCTGCTGGGGCCGTGGGTGCTGATCATCGGCGGCATGCGGTACGCCTTCGTCGCCGCCAGCTGGGTCGCGCCGTGGTTGAAGGGCGCGCTGCCGCCGAGCTTCGCCCGCAAGACCGTCGCCGCCGCGCAGGGCGTCCTGCTCGTGGTCGCCGCCTCCGGCCTGCTGCCGGCCGCCGCATCCGTTGCGGCGGTGGGCATCGCGCTGGCCTCGCTGGTGTGGTCCTTCGGTCGGGACGTCATCTGGTTGTGGCGCAACCGGTAGGCCCTTACGTCACGGGTAATCGCCTTGCCGCGCCGGCACGCCTAGCGTCGTCGGTGACGGAAGAGGAGGCGAGCGCCATGACCCGCAGACACCGCCTGCTGCACGTGGTGATGAAGATGGACCAGGCCGGTTCGGCCGGCTACGTCGTCGCCACGCTGGTGACCACGCCGATCCTGATGCTGATCAGCCCGCTGCGCACCGTGATGTGGCTGGTCGGCCTGGTGCTCGGGGTGTCGGGACTTGCGTTGGGGCTGCTGGGTTTCCTGATGGCGTGGGGCCTGACCGTGTCGATGGCCCGCGGCGAGGAGATTCCCGAGCGCATCCTGCGGTCGGTGCGGATGGTGCCGAGCCGGCTACCGAAGGCGTAGCCGGACCATCTTGGGCAGGCCGGCGACGACCCGCTCGTACGAGTGCTCGATCATCTCTTCGATCTGGTCGTGCGGCACGTCGCCGTCCAGTCGCACGGTGTTCCAGTGCTTCTTGTTCAGGTGGTAGCCCGGTGTCACCGCCTCGAACTGCTGGCGCAGGTGCATGGCCAGGCCCGGGTCGCACTTCAGCGACACCGACGGGCCACCGGGCGCGAGGATGGCGAACACCTTGCCCTCGACCTTGTACACGTCCAGTCCCGGCCCGAACGGGTTCTCCTCGGTGGCCTGCGGGAATTGCAGCGCGTACGCGGCCACCTCCTCGGGCGTCACCGGGCGTCCCAGCGCACGTGCACGCCGTCGGGCTTGCGGAACACCAGGCCCGCCGGCGTGGCCGGGTCGGTCAGCGCCAGTCCGGGGAGCCGGTCCAGCACCGCTTCGACGGCGACGCGCGTCTCCAGCCGGGCGAGGTCGATGCCGAGGCAGAAGTGGGGTCCGCGGGCGAATGCCAGCTGGTGGCGGAGATTCGGCCGCCCCAGGTCGAATTCGTCGGGGTTGTCGAACACCGCCGGATCCCGGTTGGCCGCGGTCAGCGACACCGTGACGAGATCGCCGCGGGCGATCGACGCCCCGGCCAGCTCCACGTCCCGCGTCGCGTACCGGTCGACCACCGCCGCGGCCGGCTCCATCCGCAGCGATTCCTCGACAGCGTCGGGAATCCGCGCCGGATCGGCCCGGACGATGTCCAGTTGGGACGGATTGGTCAGCAGGTGCAGCACCAGGTTGGCGATCATGCCCTCGGTGGTCTCGATGCCGCCGAACATCAGCACCGCCGCGTTCGACACCACCTCGGGCAGGGCCAGCGCCCGCGCCGCGTCGGCCAGCAGCGAGGGCTTGGCCGTCGAACCCTCGATGTGCGCCCGCAGCTCGCCGAACGCCTGCGCGCCACCAGGATCCGGCTCGTGGCCGGCGGAGATCTCGGCCACTGTGGACACGATCGCGTCGTACCAGGCCAGCACCCGCTTCGCGTCGGTGGCGTCCAGGCCCAGCGCGTCGGCCACCACCGCCACCGCCAGCGGACCGGCCAACGCCCGCCGCAGCTCGGCGCGTCCCGTGGCGACGAATCCGTCCACCAGCCGGGCGCATTCCGCCCGGACGAAGTCGCCGAACCGATCCTCGATCTCCCGCGGCCGGAACTGCCGGGAGAACGGCGTCCGGTGCCGGGCGTGCTCGTCGGCGTCCAGGGACAGCATCGACGGGCCGACCACCTGCGCCGTCGAGAACCTCGGGTCGTCCACCGTGAACGTCGCCGCGTCCTTCATCACCTGCAGGGCCAGGTCGTGCCTCGTCACCAGCCAGCCGTTCAGCACCGGCAGCCAGGACACCGGCTCCGCCGCTCGCAGCCGGGCCAGCAGCGGGTGCGGGTCGGCCGTGAGCTGCTCGATCGTCGCCTCGGCGCCTACTGGGAACACGGCCTCGAAGCTACCAGCCGTAAGCTGCCGTCGTGGAAATCTGGATCAACCCCGCATGCTCCAAGTGCCGATCGGCGCTGTCGATCCTGGACGAGGCCGGCGCCTCCTACACCGTGCGCCGCTACCTCGACGACCCGCCCACCGAGGCCGAGCTGGTCGCTGTGCTCGACCGCCTCGGTCTGGAGCCGTGGGACATCGCCCGCACCGCCGAGGCCGTCGCCAAGGACCTCGGTCTCAAGACGTGGGAACGGACCGACGCCAGCCGCGCACAGTGGATCACGGCCCTGGCCCAGCACCCCATCCTCATCCAGCGCCCCATCATCACCGCCGACGACGGACCGGCCGTGGTCGGCCGGACCGAAGAGGCCGTCCGCTCGGTGCTGGACTAGGCGTCGTAGAGCCGTGCCTCCGCTTCGTCCGGCCGCTCGAACACACGGCTCCAGGCGTCGAGATCGGCCCGCGTGATCGGCGGATCCTCGTGATCGCGGGCCTGGATGCGCCGCCACAGCTCGTCCACCGGCACGTCCAGGTACACCAGCTCGACCGTGGCCCCGAGGGCTCGCGCCCCGCCGCGCAGGGTGTCCCGTTCGGCCCGGGACCACGTGCCCCATTCGATGACGACCGTGACGCCGACGCCCAGCAGCTCCTGGGCCAGCGACCACTGGAGGCCTTCGACCAGATCGCGCATGGCGCCGTCCCACAGGTTCACGCCCAGCGCGGACATCCACTCGTCGGGGCAGAGCCGGATGCCACGGCGTTGCGCGGCGAGGCGGCGTGAGTGGGTGGTCTTCCCGCTGCCGGGCAGCCCGCAGACGATGATCAGACAGGCGGTCACCGTGGAATTCTGCCCCGGGGCACAAGCTCGTCAGCTCTGGCGGATGACCCCGCGGCCCGGGATCAGGGGTAGGTCGAGGGCGGAGACCAGGCGGGGCGGGAGGTCGTCGAGGTAGGGGATGGCGTTGACGGCGCGCATGCCGGTGGCCAGGCAGCCGCCGCTGACGGGGTCGGCGTCGACCTCGTGGCGGAAGGCGGTTTCCTGGGTGATCTCGGGGCTGCCCTTGATGATGATGCGGTAGGCGTCGTTCTCGACGGAGGCGGCGCGGGGCCAGTCGGGGGCGGTCTGGTTGGTGATGCGGTTGACGTGCTCGATGACGATGCGGGGCTCGCCGCCGACCCAGCCGCGGATCTCGAAGCGCACGGCGGCGCAGCAACCGGCCTCGATGACGCCGTGCTGGTAAGGGATGTCGGCGGGGGCGGCCCACTTCTCGTAGACGGTGTCGATGCGGTCGAGCTTGACCCCGACGGCGTCGGCGATCATGGGAATGGTGTGGCCCCACGCGAAGACGAGGACCTGGGGAATCTCCAGCACGGCCTGGGCGGAGACGGGCAGGCCGAAGCCCATGACCTTGCTGTAGTCGCCGGCGTAGCTGTCGTAGTCGACGAGCTCCTGGATCCGCACGCTGTCGACCCGGCCGCAGACTCCCAACAGGGTCAAGGGAAACAGGTCGTTGGCGAAGCCGGGGTCGATGCCGGTGGTGAAGCACGCCTTGCCGGACTCGGCGCAGGCCTTCTCCAGCTCGGCCCGGAGTTCGGGCGGGCAGACGTCGGGATACACCAGGGGAGTCATGGCGGTGGACACGACGTGCTTGCCGGAACGCAGGGCCAGGGCCATGTTCTGGATGTTCTCCAGCGCGAACTCGGCCGTGGGACCGAAATAGGCGACGGCCGCGGCGTCGGTGTCCAAAGCGGACCGTACGTCGGTGGTGGCGACGACACCGACGGGGGCGCCGCCGATCAGCACCCCGGCGTCGACGCCGTTCTTGGCCGGGTCATGGACGATCACACCGGCCAGCTCGAACTCCGGATGGTCGAGCAGCTCCCGGATCACGAGCTTGCCGACCACGCCGGTGCCCCAGACGATCACCTTGTGTGCCATGGTGTTTCCCCTCAGCGGTAGTACTCGCCACCGTTGACGAACAGCGTCTGCCCGGTCAGCATCCGGGCCCGGTCGGACGCGAAGAAAACGGCCGCCTCGGCGACGTCGGTGTCCGAGGCGATCTCGTTCAGCGCGGCCTTGCCGGCCAGCTCGGCCTTGACCTCGTCCTCGGGCACGCCGCGGCTGGCCGCGATCCACTGGATGTACATCTCGACGTTCGGCCCCAGCATCCAGCCGGGCACCACCGAGTTGACCCGGATCTTGCGCGGCCCGAGCTCCTGGGCCAGCGAGAACATCGCGGCGTGCAGCGCGCCCTTGGACGCGGCGTAGGCGGCCTGCGGCAGCGTGGGGCTGAACGCGGCCTGGGTGCCGATGATCACGATCGAGCCGCCGCGCACGGACAGCGCGGGCAGCGCGGCCTGGGTCAGGCGCATGGTGCCGATGACGTTGACGTCCAACACCTTGCGCCACAGGTCGAGGTCGGCGCCTTCGAGCCCGCCGAACACGCGGTCCCGTGCGGCCACATGGATCACGGCGTCGACCGCGCCGAAGCGCTCCACGGCCACGGCGACCAGCGCTTCGCAGTCGTCGGCCGAGGTGATGTTGGTGGCGGCGTAGGCCGCCCGCGGACCGATCTCCTCGGCCACCGCCTTCAGATTGGCTTCCGTTCGCGCGCCGAGGACGACGTTCGCCCCGTCCCGGGCCGCCGCGAGCGCGGTCTGCCGGCCGAGGCCGGCTCCGACCCCGGACACGATCACTGTCTTGCCGTCGAGGACCACCCAATTAACGTAACAGCGTGTTACGTTATTCACAATGACGAGAATGGAGCAGTCCGAACGCGGCCGGGGCCGGCCCCGCGACCGAGCGATCGACGACGCGGCGCTGCGGGCCGCGCGCGAGCTGCTGGTCGAGGTCGGCTGGGAGAAGCTGTCCATGGTCGCCATCGCCGAGCGGGCGAACGTGGGCCGGCCGGCGCTGTACCGGCGGTGGCCGTCGAAGACCCACCTGGTGTTCGAGGCGGTGTTCGCCTGGCAGGACGAGCCGACGCCGGTGCTGGCCTCGGCAAGCACGCAGGAGTGGATCCGCGGGTCCTTCGCCTACACCTCGGAGCTGTTCAACCGCCCCGAGGTGCGGGCGGCGCTGCCGGGTCTGATGGCCTCGCTGGCCGAGCATCCCGATCTGCAATCGGCCCTGTGGCGGGAGTTCGGCACGCCGGGCCTGGCCTCGCTGGAGGAGTTGCTGGTGCAGGAGGGGCGGCCGGCCGGCGACGCGCAGGCGATCATGACGCTGATCATCGGGGCGTGCATGGTGACCTCGCTGGCCGGGGGAGCGCCCTCGGTGACGGCCAGGCTGCCGGACCTGCTCACCGGCAACGGCACGTGAGTGGCTCATGTTGCCCAGAACGACCACGTGAGTGGCTCATGTCGCGAAAAAGGCGAAATGAGCCACTCACGTGAAGAGGAGTCAGGCGGCCGCGGTGAGGCCGACGACCTCGCGCATCTCGATCTCCGTGTAGAACAGGTGGAAGACCGAGCCGCCCGGGTCCAGGTGCCCCGACTCGTCCAGGCCGCCGATGTCGACCGGGACCCAGCCGGCGTCGTGGATCAGGCCCGACAGCGTGGCCATGGCGGCCCGGTCGTCGCCGGCGATGGCCATCGCCCAGTACAGGGCCTGCTCGGTGCCGCGAGGCCAGAGCAGCTCGTCGGGAATGTGGCTGAACGCGCGGACGACCGTGCTGCGGGGCAGCTGGCCGGCCATCCAGCGGCCCTCGGTCAGCCCGGGCTCCAAAGTGGACACCCAGCGGCCGTCGGCGAAGCCGATCTTGTTGGTGGCGTCGATGACGATCTTGCCGGCCAGCGCGTCGGCCAGCGAGGACAGCAGCTCCTCGACGGTCTCCCCGGGCACGGCCAACAACACGACGTCGGCGGCCCGGGCGGCCTCCAGCGGGGTGGCGACGGTGGCCCCCAACTCGGCCAAGGCGGCGGCGCCGGCCGGGTTTCGGGAGCCGAACACGACCTCGTATCCGGCGTGCAGCCACAGCTTTCCGGCGGCTTGGCCGATCTTGCCGGTGCCGATCACGGCCAGCCGGCCCACAGTCGTCGATTTGGGCATGACAGCTCCTAGTCCAGTACAGGGGTCTCAACGACGGCGGCCTTGCGGCCGTGCCGGCGCATCAGCACCGCCAGCGCGACGGCGCCGACCACGGTCAGGATGAAGGCCGCCCAGTACGCCGCGTGGTAGCCGGCAAGCTGACCGGCCGGCTGCGGCGAGGTGGCGAAGGCCGAGGCGACGGCGACCAGACCGGCGACGCCGATGCTGGAACCAACCTGCTGCGCGGTCACGTTGACGGCGCTGGCCACACCATGCTGGTGCTGCGGCACATCCGTCAGCGAAGCGGCCGTCAGAGCCGGGAAGGTGGTGCCTTCGCCGACGCTCATCAGCAGGATGCCGGGCAGCAGCGCCCAGTAGCTGGCGTTGTCGCCGGCCAGCACCCAGGTCAGGATGCCGAGGCCGATCAACGGCGTGCCCCACACCAGGAACACGCGCTGGCCGTACTTGGCCAGGTTCCGCCCGGTCCAGCTGGACACGAAGATCACCGCCAGCCCCATGGGCACGATGGCCAGACCCGATTCCAGCGGCGTGTAGCCCAGGTTCTCCTGCATGTACAGCGGGGCGAAGAACAGCAGCGCGATGACCGCCGCGTAGTGCAGGAACGCGGCCAGCGCGCCGGCGCGGACGGGCAGGCTGCGGAACATGCCCAGCGGCAGCAGCGGCTCCGCGGTCCTGTTCTCCCACAACACGAACGCCGTGAGCAGGAGGACCGCGCCGACCAGCGAGCCGACGGTCACGGGCTGGGCCCAGCCCAGGTCGCCGCCGCTGCTCAGGCCGAACACGATCAGGCCGAGACCCAACGTCACCAGCACCGCGCCGGGCACGTCCAGCGGGCGGTTGCTGCGGCGGCTGGCCGGCAGCGCCATCCGGCCCAGCACCAGCACGACGATGCCGCAGACGAAGGAGAACACGAACACCGAGCGCCAGGTGGCCCACTGGGTGAGGATGCCGCCGACGACCATGCCGCCACTGAAGCTGGCGGCGCCGACCGCGCCGTACACACCCATCGCCTTGTTACGGGCCGGGCCCTCGGGGAACACCTCGGTCAGCAGCGCGAGCGCCGCCGGGCCGGACAGCGCGGCGCCGATGCCCTGCACGGCCCGCGCGGCGATGACCAGGTACACGCTCGGCGCCAGCGCGCCGGCCAGCGCCGCGAAGGTCACCAGCGCGATGCCGACGCAGAAGATCCGCCGCCGGCCGAGCACGTCGGCGGCGCGGCCGCCGAACAACAGGCAGCCGGCGAAGATGACCGCGTACGAGGTCATCGTCCACTGGAGCGTGGAACCGGTGATGCTGAAGTCGGATCCGATGGCGGGCAGCGCCGCGTTGATGACCGCCAGGCTGCTGACATCGAGGATGAGCGCACCGGCGATCACGAGCAGGGCCAGCCACTGGGACCGGGTCGGTGTCGACGTCGAGACGTCGGCGTCGACCTTCCTCTCGGATTGCGTGGTCAAGGGGACACTCCTCACAACTGGAAAACACATGGCCAAGACGCGACACCGCGGCGAACAGAACGCTCTCGGCGCGTCAACGGAACCGACGAGTCCCGCCGGAGTGGGGAGAACGCACACCCGTGGCAGGTCGACGTTATGTCCGTAGCCTGGAACTCAACAGTACGGCGCAATACTGGTATTGGAAGTACCAGGATCGGCCACGTCACTAAGTCCGCGCGGGCTGCTGGTCGCCGCGATCACCCGATCGCATGATGGCTGCCAGAACGCAATCACCTGCGAAAGGCCTTTGTGATGCGGATTTCCGTGAAGTACGGGGCTGCCGCCGTCGCGCTCGCGGCCGCCGCCTTCCTGCTCCCCAGCTCGCTGAGCCAGGCCGCGGCCGCGCCGGAGACGGTGACCGCGAACCAGTGGTGGCAGTCGTCGGCCGAGCGGCAGGCCCGTTCGGTCGAGGCGCGTTTCATCAACCGCTCGAATGCGCTCGACCCGGCCGGCATCGCCGCGCTGATCGCCACGGACGCGAAATGGGACAGCGTCGGCAACCTGTTCAACGGCCGGGACGACATCATGACCCGACTGATCATTCCGGCGGTCATCAAGACCTCCGCCCGGTACACCGTCATCGGCTCGCACTGGGACGGATTCCGTTTGCAGCAGGACTACCACTTCGTCTCGAAGACCGGCGACGACGTGTTGCTGCACTACGCGTATCTGATCCGCGACGGGCAGATCGCGGACATCGTCGAATACCTTGACTGAGAGGCAGACATGACGGAGTCAACCGGCCTGCGGCTGCCGCCGACGGCAGTGGACCTGATCGAGGGCGGCCCGCTCGGCCACGTGGTGACCCTGAACGAGGACGGCAGCCCGCACGTCACCTGCGTCTGGGTCGGCATCGACGACGGCGACATCTTCTTCGCCTCGATGTTCAACTACCGCAAGACGAAGAACCTGATGCGGGACGCCAGGGTCGCGCTGTCCGTGGAGAGCCTGCAGTTCCACGGCAGCGGCCTGCGCCAGTACCTGACCGTGACCGGGCGGGGCGAGGTCGTCAAGGGCGGCGCGTTCGACCTGATCCGCAAGCTGGCCAACATCTACATCGCGCCGGGCGCCGAGATCCCGCCGGCCGAGCTGAAGGTGCACCCGGGCTACGTCACCCGGATCCACGTCGAGGAGATCGGCGGTGTCGGCCCGTGGGCCGGCGACCCGCCCAAGCTGCCCAGCAAGTGAGACCGGGCAAGGACATCCGCACGCACGGCCCGGCTCCGCGGAGCCGGGCCGCCGCCCCAAGGCCCCCGGGGGACCTGACATGACACGAGGAATCGACCATGCAATCCCGGTCTGCTCCGTGGACGAGCTCCAGGACGGCGAGGCCGTCCGGGTCCCGCGTGAGCACGCCGGCACCACCGACGACATCACGGTGTTCAACGACAACGGCGAGTACTTCGCCCTCAACGACACCTGCACGCACGCCAGCGCGTCGCTGGCCGAGGGCTGGGTGGAGGACGGCCAGGTGGAATGTCCCCTGCACAGCGGCGCTTTCTGCCTGCGCACGGGCGAGGCGCTGGGCCTGCCCGCGGTCACCGACACGGTGGCCCATCGCGTGGATGTGCTGGGCCGCATGGTTTTCCTGCTGCCCGACGAGTCCCAGCTGACCGACGGCAGCGGCCATGAACTGGTCTGAGTTACCCCGGCACGTCGCCGTTGTCGGCGCGGGCCTGGCCGGGGTCAGCGCTTGCGAACAGCTGCGCGAGCTGGGGTACGACGGCCGGCTGACACTGTTCGGGGCCGAGCCGCACGTGCCCTACGACCGGCCGCCGCTGAGCAAGGACCTGCTGCTGGGCAAGCAGACCGCGGACGAGATAGTCCTGCGCAAGGCCGAATGGTATGCGGCCAAGGACATCGACCTTCGGCTCGGCACACCCGTCACGGCGATTCGCCCGGACGAGGGCCGGGTCGAGCTGGTCCACGGAACCGTTGCCGTGGATGCGGTTCTGCTGGCCACCGGTGGGCGGCCCCGGCCGCTGCCCGTGCCCGGCGGCGATCACCCGGCGATCACCGTGCTGCGCTCGTTGGACGATGCCGTGGTCTTGAAAGACCGTCTCGCACCGGGTGTGAGGCTCGGAGTCATCGGCGCCGGCCTGATCGGCGCCGAGGTGGCGGCCAGCGCGACTGTCCTGGGCTGCCAGGCGACGTTGATCGATCCGGCGCCGCTGCCGTTGGAACACGTTGTGGGCGCGGAGATCGCCGACCTGCTGCACAGCCAGCATCGCGCCAACGGCGTGCGGGTGCTGGTCGGCGCGGTGGCCTCGGTCGAGGATCTCGGCGGCGCGATCAGGCTGCATCTGGCCGACAGCAACGAAACCGTCGACTGTGACGTGGTGGTGGTCGGGGTCGGCATCGTCTCCGACGACTCGCTGGCCGCGGCGGCCGGTGTGGCCGTCAATCGCGGCGTGTTGGTCGACACGGCCCAGCGCAGCTCGCACCCCCGGATCTTCGCCGCCGGCGACGCCGCCCGCCCCACCGGGCCCGACGGCCCGCTGCCCAACGTGGAGCACTGGGAATCGGCGCTGCACGAGGGAAAAGCCGCCGCCGCAGCGATCATCGGCGCGCCCGAGCCGGTGCGGCCGGTGTCCCGCTTCTGGTCCGACCGCTACGGCTGGCACCTGGAGGTCGTCGGCGAGTTCCGGGGCGAGGTCGTGCTGCGCGGCGAGCTCGGCGGCGAGTCCTTCGCCGCATTCGCCCTCGTGGACGGCAAATGCGTGGGCGCGGTGGCGGTGAACCGACCGTCGGAGATGAAGGCCGCCCGCCGGCTGATCGAGCGCGGCCTGCCGGTGCGGGCCGGCCACCTGGCCGACGAGTCGGTCGACCTGCGATCACTCGTGACAGGCAACAGAACCCCGGCTGGAGGGCCGCGATGACGATCACCAGGGAGAAGACCGGCAGCGGGGTCCGCCCGCCGACACCACCGGCCAGGAGCGCCTGGGCCCGCCAGTGGTGGGTGCTGCCGTTCGCGCTGTACTGCGTGGGCTTCGGCATCTACGGCGGCGGCCGCTTCATCACCTTCGACCCGTCGCTGACGGTGGCCAGCATCCGACCGGAATACCCCTGGCACTACCCGATCCTGGCCATCCACGTGCTCACCGGCACGGTCGCGGTCATGCTGGCCTGGACCCAGGTGTGGCCGTGGCTGCGGGAGAACCACCCGCAGGTGCACCGCAAGATCGGCTGGGTCTACTACTTCGCCGGCGTCATCCCGTCCGGCATCCTGGCCTTCCCGGTGGCCATCATGACCACCTTCGGGCAGGGCCTGCGCTACGGCTTCCTGGCCATGGCCACGCTGTGGGCGATCACCACGGTGGCCGGCTTCGTGGCCGGCGTCCAGCACCGGTTCGAGGACCACAAGCGTTGGATGTACCGCAACGTCGCGATGACCACGTCGACGATCACGGTCCGGCTCACCCAGCCGATCGCCATCGCCCTGACCACCTGGCTGCTGCCGGCGACCTACGCCGGCCAGGACCGCCTGGTGATCGTCGAGGGTGCGGTCGCCGGCCTGTGGGCGGCCTTCGTCGGGCACCTGCTGTTCGTCGAGTGGGTCGTGCTGCGGCCACGCCGCCGCAAGCGGGCCGCCGTCGCCCGGGTGACCGCAACCGCCAACTGAGAACCACGACTACCAGCATCACCGCGTTCTGGCTGCGCCGCCGGAACGCGGTGATGCTGCTGTACAGGGACCGTGGACAAGGGAGAAAGCCATGCTCAGCCCAGTGACAGTGGTCGGCGGCGCCGGCCGGACCGGTGAGCTGGTCGTCCGCCGCCTGCTCTCGGCGGGCGCGGAGGCCCGGGTCGCCAGCCGTTCGGCCTCGCACGCCCGCGAGCTGGTGGCCGCCGGCGCCAAGGCGTTCACCGTGGACGTGCGGGACGGCAGCGGCCTGGCGGAGGCGTTGGCCGGCGCCCGCGCGGTGGTGTACAGCGTCGAACCCGGCACCGACAACAGCGGCCCGAACCGGCCGGAAACCACCATGTACCAGGGGGTTCGCCGGGTGCTGGAGCTGTGCCCGCCCGACCTGCACCGGTTCGTGTTGATCTCGTCGATCTACGTGACGCATCCGGAGCACCAGTTCAACGAGTGGGGCCGACTGCTGGACTGGCGGCTGCGCGGCGAGGACGCGGTGCGGGCCAGCGGCCTGCCCTACACCGTCATCCGGCCGAGCTGGCTGATCCAGCGGCACGGCAAGGGCAAGGCGGCTGTCCGCTTGGAGCAGGGTGACCAGGGCGACGGGCAGATCACCCGTGACGATGTGGCGGAGGCCTGCGTGCAGGCCATCGAGCTGCCGCAGGCGGTCGGGCTTACCTTCGAGATGTACAACGACAGCGGCACGGCGCCGGACGGCTGGGGCCCACTGTTCGACGCGCTGGCCAAGGACGACGTGCTCACGCACTGACGGGAGAACACAGCACCCATGAGCCGCAACGGGAACGGCCGCCGCACGGCCCTGGTGACCGGCGCGAACCGGGGCATCGGCCTGGAGGTGTGCCGCCAGCTGGCGGCCGCCGGGCTCGACATCGTGCTGACCGCGCGGGACGAGCGGCGCGGTCAGGCGGCGCTGAAGGACGTGCCCGGGCCCGCCCGGGCCGAGCAGATGGACGTCACCGACGGGGACAGCGTGCGGGACTGCGCCGCGCGGCTGGCCGCCGACGGCGTCGAGATCGACGTGCTGGTCAACAACGCGGGCATCTACCCGACCACGTCGTTCTTCGACGTGACCGAGGAGGTGTTCACGGAGTCGTTGCAGATCAACATGATGGGCGCGTTCCGCACCTGCCAGGCCTTCGTGCCGGGCATGGTCGACCGCGGCTACGGGCGGGTGGTCAACGTGTCCGCCGGCGGCGGCGCGATGACCGAGAGCGTGCCGCACCCGCCGGCCTACGGCATCGCCAAGGCCGCGCTGAACGCGCTGACCCTGGCCGTGTCGGCGGCGATTCCCCGTGGTGTCAAGGTGAACGCGATGTGCCCGGGATGGGTGCGGACGCGGATGGGCGGCGGCGGTGCGCCGCTGAGCGTGGCTGACGGCGCGGACACCGCGCTGTGGTTGGCCACGCTGCCGGACAACGGCCCCAACGGGGGTTTCTTCCGGGAGCGCAAGCGCATCCCGTGGTGAGACACTGCCCCGACGACGCCGGCCCCACCCCCCCTGCGGCCGGCGTCGTCTATTGTGGACAGAACGTAATGTCATGGCCCGACAGGGCTTTTCTCCGTCGACATCCGGAAGTACTTGTGCCGTAGGGAATCTCGTTGCCGTGACCTCGGCCCGGCGGGTTCACTGGGTGTCGCGACGGCACACGGAACCGGTGCCCGCGACACCCATTCAGTCGGAGGAGATGAACGGCCGTGACGGAAACTGTGGTCGACGTGCGCACGAGCAATGTGGCGCTGGTTCAGAAGATGTACGACCGCTTCAACGAGGGCGACCTGGAGACGGTGCGCCGCGAGGTGTTCGCGCCGGACGTGGTGTGGACGCTGCCCGGCCGCAGCCCGGTCGGCGGCACGAAGAACGGCGTGGACGAGGTCGTCGCCTTCTTCGGCGGCCTGGTCGCCACCGGCGTGCAGGTGCTGCCGATCAAGATCGACGCGTGGGGCGAGGACACCGTGGTGGAGACCCACCGCGGCGTGGGCGAGGTGCCCGGGGCCAAGCTGGACGCGATGAACTGCACCCACTATCGGATCGAGAACGGCCGCATCAAGGAGGTCCAGGTCTACCTGAGCGACCAGTACTCCGCGGACAACTTCTTCTGGCAGGCCATCGCGCTGGCGCCCATCCCGCAGCGCTGGGCCAAGTGAGGGGACGACCATGTCCACGCAGCTGACGCAGGAACGTGTGCTGGCCGCCTACGAGGCGCTCGGCAGCGGCGACCCGGCGGTCATCGGGCAGTACTGGGACGCCGATATGACCTGGCTCGCCGCCGGCGACGGCCGCGTTTCGGGCGTGCACAAGGGAATCGACGGCTTCCTCGGTTTCATGAAGACGATGGGCGAGGTGACCGGCGGCTCGCTGGCCATGGAGCGCACCGGCCTGCTCGTCGGCGAGGACCTGGCTGTCGTGCTCACGCACAACACCGCGCACCGGGCGGACGACCCGTCGACCACGCTGAGCATCGACGAGGTGCACTACCTGCGGTGGCGCGACGGCAAGATCGTCGAGGGCAAGGGCGCCATGTTCGGCGACGGCACGGGTGAGTTCAGCCGTTTCGTCGGCTGACCCCCGGCGGGCGCCCGCGCTCACGCCGGGCGCCCGCCGCCTTCGTTGCCACCCGAGGAAAAGGTAGGACGATGAACACCAGGGATGTCGTCAACCGCTACTACGAGCTGGCCAACCGCGGCGAGTGGAACGCGTGGACCGACCTGTTCGCCGAGGACCAGGTCATGCAGGAGCAGCTGGCCGGCCGGGTCGAGGGCCGGGAGACGCTGCGCTCGATGATGGCCGGCTTCCCCGACATGTACGCGGAGTTCCACAACGTGCCGCAGCATGTCGTGGTCGACGGCGAGCAGGCCGCGGTGGTCTCCCACATCACCGCCCGCACGCACGGCGGCGACACGATCACGGCCGAGGTGGCCAACTACTTCCGGATCGTGGACGGCCGCATCCGCTACATGGCCAACTTCCACGACACCGCCCCGTTCGCGGTGCTGTCGGGAGCCTGAGGCGAGAGGCCGGATCATGGAGGAGTTCGACTACGTCGTCGTCGGCGGCGGCACCGCCGGCAGCGTGCTGGCCAACCGGCTGTCCGAGGACCCGGCGGCGCGGGTGCTGCTGCTGGAGGCGGGCGGATCCTGGGTGCCGGCCGCGGTGGACGACGCGTCGCTGTGGTTCACCCTGCTGGGATCCGGCATCGACTGGGGCTACCAGAGCGTGCCGCAGCCCGGCCTCGACGGGCGCAGCACCTATGAGCCGCGGGGCAAGGGGCTGGGCGGCAGCAGCAATCTCTACATCATGATGCACGTCCAGGGGCACCCGAGCGACTTCGACGCCTGGGCGTACCAGGGGGCGGCGGGGTGGTCCTACCAGGACCTCGCGCCGTACTTCGCCCGACTGGCCAACCAGGAGGACGGCCCCGCACACAACGGCACGCAGCACGGGGGCCCGCAACGCGTGACCAACGCGGGGCAGCACAAGCCGAACCCGTTGTCCCGCACGTTCATCGACGCCTGCGTCGAACTCGGCTACCCCGAGGTCCCGGACTTCAACGGCGCCACCATGATCGGCGCCGGCTGGCACCACCTGGACGTGGAGGACGGTCAACGGTGCGGTGCCCTGGTGTCCTATTTGGAGCCAGCGGCCGACCGTCCCAACCTGACGGTACGGACCGACGCGCAGGCCCTGAACCTGACCTTCGAGGGCACGCGGTGCAGCGGCGTCCGATACCGGCAGAACGCGCCGGCGGCGACGACCGACGACGGCCGGCACGCGATCCCGGCCCAGGAATGCCACCCCGGCACGTTCGAGGTGCGGGCCACGGCCGAGGTGATCGTGTCCGCGGGCGCGATCGAGTCTCCGAAGCTGTTGCTGCTCTCGGGCATCGGCTCGCCGGAACAGCTGCGCGGCTTCGGTATTCCCGTGGTGGCCCCGCTGCGCGGCGTGGGCGAGAACTTCCACAATCACGTGCTGACCGGCCTGATCGCGGAGACGCGGGAGCCGGTCGAGCCCGGGCACCAGAACCTGTCCGAGTCGGCGCTGTTCACCACGTCCGAGCCGGGCCTGCCCGCGCCGGACCTCCAGATCGCCTTCGTGCACGTGCCGTTCGACATCATCGTCGGCCAGCAGCACCCCAACGCGGTCAGCATCCTGCCCGGCGTGGTCCGGCCGTACTCACGGGGCAGCGTGCGCCTGGCCAGCGAGCACCCGCTGGCGAAACCGTTGGTGGACCCCAACTACCTGGCCGATCCGGCCGACCTGCGTCGGCTGGTGCAGGCGGTCGAGCTGTCCCGCGAGATCTTCGCCACCTCGGCCTTCGCGGGGCAGCTCAAGGGCGAACTGCTGCCCGGCCCCGATGTCCGGTCGGCCGAAGAGCTGACGGCCTTCGTGCGGGCCCGGGCGGACAGCTACCACCACCAGGCCGGCTCGTGCCGGATGGGCGTGGACGAACTGTCCGTTGTGGACCCACGGCTGCGCGTGCACGGCATCGACGGCCTGCGGGTGGTGGACGCCAGCGTGATGCCGGCGGTGCCGTCGGGCAACTGCCACACGGCCGTCGTCGCCATCGCCGAACGGGCGGCCGACTTCATCAAGGAGGAGCACCATGGCTGAGCCGCCGCGCTGGTCGCACGTCGCCCTCAACTGCCGCGACCTCGACAGCACGGAGTCCTTCTACCGCACCTGGTTCGGGTTCCGCCGGGCCCGGGTGGTGGAGCTGGGCGAGGACCGGATCGTGTTCCTGCGCAACGGCGACGCCTACCTGGAGCTGTTCGGCTCCACGGCCGACCCGGCTCCCGCCAGCAAGGACGACGGCCCGCAGCAGCCCGGCGCGCCCCGGCACCTGGCCTTCCAGACCGACGACCTGGATGCGTTCCTGGCCGCCGCCGACGGCCAGATCCCGGTGCAGCTGGGACCGCTGGACTTCCACGACTTCATCCCCGGCTGGCGCTCGGCCTGGCTGTCCGATCCCGACGGCGTGGTCGTCGAGATCAGCCAGGGCTACCGCGACCAGGCCTAGGTCCCGCCGATCCGACACTGGAGCTTCCACGATGTCGCTTGACTATCAGACCGCCAACAACACGATCACCCAGCAGATCCAGACGTTCGTCGCCGACTGGTACCGGGCGCTGGACCGGCACCGCCCGTGGGAGGAGATCGAGGCCTACCTCGATGACGAGGTCCGCTTCGTCTTCCCGGAGACCACTGTGGACAGCCGTCAGGGGCTGCACGACTGGTACGACGTGGTGACGCACAAGTTCTTCGACGAGGCCCACCGGGTCGACCTGGCCGACGTGGAACTGGTCGGCGACGTCGCCCGCGTGCACGTCCTGGTCAACTGGCGCACCCGGATCTGGAACGCGCCCGACCCGGACAGCGCGATCCTGGAGTACGAGGCCGACCAGGACTGGATCGTCGGCATCGGCGCCGACGGCCGGCTCGGGCTGCGTGACTACGTGGTCAACGGCCTGGAGCCGCGCGGCGACACCCCGCCGCTGACCTGAGCACCACCGAAATGCCCCGGGATCCGAAGGATCCCGGGGCATTTGGCGTGTCAGCTGTCGGCCCGATACCGATGCACCAACGCCACCGCCATCGCCCCCTCGCCGGCGCTGGAGGCGATGCGCTTCATGGAATTGGCCCGGGCGTCCCCGGCCGCGAACACCCCAGGCACGCTCGTCTCCAGCAGGAACGGCTGCCGCGGCAGATCCCACGCCGTGTCACCGGGGATGTCCGGCCCGGTGAGGATGAAGCCCCGGCTGTCCATGGCCACCGGCCCGGCCAGCCATTCGGTGTTGGGCCGTGCGCCGATGAACGTGAACACGTACTCCGCGTCGGAGTGCGAGGTCGAACCGTCGAGGGTGTTGAGCAGGGTGACACGTTCAAGCTGCTCGTTCCCGTCGGTGGCGGCGATCTCCGTGTTCAGCCGCACGTCGATGTTGCCGGTGGCGGTGATCTCGTCCACCAGGTACTGGGACATGCCCTTGTCCAGCCGGTCGCCCCGGATCACCAGGCTCACCTGGCCGGCGTGCTTGGCGAAGTGCACGGCCGCCTGCCCGGCCGAGTTGGCCCCACCGACGATGAACACGTGCCGACCGATGCAGGACGCCGTCTCGGAAGTCGTTGCCCCGTAGTAGATCCCGGCGCCCTCGAACCGCTCCGCGCCCTCGGCCTCCAGCCGGTTGTAGCGCAGACCGGGGGACAGCAACACCGTGCTGGCGCTGATCTCCCGCCCGTCGGCCAACGTCAACACCCGCGCCCGCCCGGAGGTTCGCAGGGACGTGGCGTCGGCCGGGGCCAGCACCTCGGCCCCGAACCGCCGCGCCTGTGCGACCGCGCGGCGGATCAGCTCGGCGCCGCTGACGCCGGCTGGGAAACCCAGGTAGTTCTCGATCCGGCTGGAGGTTCCCGCCTGCCCGCCGGGCACGTACGACTCGACCAGCAGCGTCGACAGGCCCTCCGACGCACCGTAGACCGAAGCCGCCAGACCGGCCGGCCCGCCGCCGACGATGGCCAGGTCGTAGTGCTGCCGGGGCTCGGTTCCCCGCAGCCCCAACGCATCCACCAGATCACCGTTGGACGGCCGGGACAGCACCTTGCCGTCCGACAGCAGCACCGCCGGCAGCGGGCCCGGCACCGACGACTCGTCGGCGTCCTCGAACCGGAACGGCTGGTGCAGCCGGGTCAACAGGTCCCGCACTCGGTGCGTCGCCGGCGCGAACCGGTGCCCGACCACGCGAATCCCGTCGTACGGCGGCAGATACGACCGCTGCCAGTCCTCCAGCAGTTCGTCCAGCACGGGATACAGCCGCTCCTGCGGCGGCTCCCACGGCTTGACCAGGTAGTGGTCCAGTCGCACCCGGTTGATCGCGTCGATGGCCGCGTTGGTGTCCGCGTACGCCGTCAGCAGCACCCGCCGGGCCCGGGGGAACATCTCCAGCGACCGGGCCAGGAAGTCGACCCCGGTCATCTCCGGCATGCGCTGGTCGGCGATCAGCAGCGCCGGCTCCTCGCCGCGCTGCCGCACGGTCTCCAGCAGTTGCAGGCCGGCCAGCGGCGAGTCCACGGCGACCACCCGGTACCGATCCTGGTAGTGCCGGCTCAGGTCGCGCCGGATCGCCCGCAGCACGTGCGGGTCGTCGTCCACCGCGAGCACCATGGGGCGGTGTCGTTCAGGCATGGCTCACTCCCGTTGCCGAGGCGGCATCCGCACCGATGGTCGCGCTGTGAGCGGTGCTCATGCGCGCCGACCTGACGCAGTCGCCACGGTGCCACGCCGATGGCTGCGTCAAGTCGCTGGAGTAGTGCCGGATGCGTTGTGGGGCAACCACTCGGCGGGTTGACTTCGGAGTTGATGCCACGATCGAGCGGGGAGCACCCATGTCCAAGAAGATCCTCTTCATCCTGTCCGAGTACGGATACTGGGGCGAGGAACTGGTCGGCCCGCTGGCGGCCTGCGACGAGCAGGGCTACCAGACGGTGTTCGCCACACCGACCGGAAAACGGCCGGTGCCGCTGCCGCCCAGCCTCGACCCCGGTTACATCGACCCGCCGCTGGGCCGCTCGGTGACCACGCCGGAGGTGGCCGCGGCGGCCGCCGAGCTGGACCGCTCGGGCCGGCTCGACAACCCGGTCAGCCTCGCCGAGTGGGTGCCGGACCGGCCGTACAACAGCGAATCCGGCTTCCTGCGGCGGATCGAGGCCTACTACCGCGAGCTGGACGAGGTGGCCGAGGAGCTGCGCTCGTTCGACGCGATGGTGATCGTCGGCGGCAGCGGGCCCATCGTCGACCTGGCCAACAACGGCCGCGTGCACGAGCTGGTGCTGGCCTTCAAGCGGGCCGACAAGCCGGTGGTGGCCGAGTGCTACGGCGTGGCCTGCCTGGCGTTCGCCCGCGACTGGGAGGACCGGACCAGCATCATCGACGGCAAGCACGTCACCGGGCACTGCAAGGAGTACGACTACAAGGACGGCACCGGCTTCGTCGGCGTGGAGTTCAACATGGGCCCGCCGCCGTACCCGCTGGAGTACATCCTGCGCGACGCCACCGGCCCGACCGGCCGCTACCACGGCAACGTCGGGCACGAGACCTCGGTGCTGGTGGACTTCCCGTTCATCACGGCGCGATCGACCCCGGACTCCTTCCTGGCCGGCCAGAAGCTGGTCGAGGTGCTGGAGTCGGGGCTTCGCCGGTACGGCTGGTGACGCGGCGATGACTCCACGGCCCGGCAAGGCCGCCGTCTTCGAGCAGTTCCTCGCGGACGGCATCAGCACCATGTTCGGCAATCCCGGCACGGTCGAGCAGGGCTTTCTCGACGCGCTGGAGTCGGTGCCGGACTTCGACTACGTGCTGGCGCTGCAGGAGACCGTCGCGATCGGCATCGCGGACGGCTTCGCCCGCGCCGGCGCCCGCCCCGCCCTGGTGCAGCTGCACTCGGGTGTGGGGCTGGGCAACGGGATCGGCATGCTCTACCAGGCCAAGCGGGGGCACTCGCCGCTCGTCGTGGTGGCCGGCGAGTCCGGTGTCCGCTACGACGCGATGGACGCCCAGATGGCCGCCGACCTGGTCGCGATGGCCCGGCCGGTGACCAAGTACGCGACGCGGGTGATCGACCCCTCGTCGGTGCTGCGGGTGCTGCGCCGGGCCGTGAAGATGGCGATGACGCCGCCGCGCGGGCCGGTTTTCGTGGCGCTGCCGATGGATGTCCTCGACGAGCTCACGGCCGAGGCGGCGGTGCCGACCGTCATTCCCAACCGGGTGGTCGCGCCGGAGGCGCGGGACATCGCCGAGGCGGTGGAACTCCTTGCCGCCGCGCGCAATCCCCTCGTGCTCATGGGCGACGGGGTGTCGGTCTCCGGCGCGCAGGAGGAGCTCACGGCGGTGGCGGAGCTGTTGGACGCCCCGGTCTACGGCGTGGACAACTCCGAGCTGAACATGGATCCCCGGCACCCGCTGTACCGCGGCAACACCGGTCACATGTTCGGCGGCGACAGCGCGCGTCGACTGTCCGATGTGGACGCGGTGCTGATCGTCGGCACGTACGTGTTCCCGGAGGTCTTCCCGGCACTGGACAACCCGTTCCCGGAGCACGCCAAGATCGTGCACATCGATCTGGACGACTACGAGATCGCCAAGAACCACCCGGTGGACATCGCGCTGGTGGCCGACCCCAAGCCGACGCTGTCGTACCTGGCCACCGGCCTGCGCAACAAGGGCCGGGCGCGTGGCGAGTTCGAGCTGTTGCCGCTGCCCGAGGTGTCGGCGGACAGCCCGCTGATGGCGGTGTTCGCGGCGGAGATCGCCGCGCACACCGGCGATGACCTGATCGTCTTCGACGAGGCCCTGACGGCGTCCCCCCACCTGACCGCGCACCTGCCGAGGCGCCTCCCCGGCACCTACTTCGCCACCCGCGGCGGCTCCCTGGGCATCGGCATTCCCGGCGCCATCGGGGCGAAGCTGGCCCGCCCGGACGCGCCGGTGATCGGCTTCACCGGCGACGGCGGCAGCATGTACACGATCCAGGCCCTGTGGACCGCCGCACGGCACAACGTGGCGGCCAAGTTCGTGATCTGTGACAACCACCGGTACCAGCTGCTGGACGACAACATCGACCGCTACTTCGCGGAGCGGGACATCGGCCAGCACGTGCACCCCCGCGGCTTCGACCTCGGCCACCCCGAGATCGGCTTCGTCGGACTGGCGGAGAGCCTGGGTGTGCCGGCGATGCGGGTGGACAAGCCGGAGCAGGCGCCGGCCGCGGTCGAGCGGATGCTCGCCCACGACGGCCCGTTCCTCATCGACCTCGTGACGGGATAGGAGGCGGACAAGTGACGATCTCGGTACCCGTCGCCGACACCGGGCGGCTGGTCGGCCGGAATGTCGCCATCCTGATGGAGAGCGACTACGTGGAGCCGGAAATCGCGTACTACGAACGGCGGTTCGCGGAGGAGGGCGCACGGGTCGACCTGCTGACCCGGCTGTGGGGGCAGGAGTCGATCACCTTCTACGGCCACGAGTACCAGGTGCCGATGGCCGTCAACGGCGATCTTGAAGCCGTCGACGACGACCGGCTGGCCGGCTACGACGCCCTGATCGTGCCGGGCGGCATGGTGTCCGACCGGTTGCGCTACACCGAGGACGTCAAGGAGCTGGCCCCCGCGGTGCAGCTGCTGCGCCGGGCCTTCGCGGTCCCGAGCATCCTCAAGGGCGTGATCTGCCACGGCATGTGGCTGGTGTCGCCGATCCCGGAGGTGGTCAGGGACCGCCGGGTCACCTGCCACAACAACCTGATCGGCGACGTCCGCAACATGGGCGCCCGCTACACCGACCAGGACGTCGTCGTGGACGACGACCTGATCACCGGCCGCAGCGCCGGCCACTGCCACCTGTTCGCCCGCACGCTCATCGACCTCGTGGTGGCGCGGACCGACCACCGCCGGACGTGGGACCGCCCGTCCTTCCCGGCCCGGCAAGGAGTTCGCCATGTCCGCTGAGCTGGATTTCACCTTCTCCGACACGGTCGCCGGCTACGTCACGGCCTACCACCAGGACCGGCAGCTGCTGGACTTCAGGACCAGCGACGGGCGGGAACTGCGGGCGGACGTCGGCTCCCTGACCAACGCCGAGTTCCTGCGCAACCTGGGCGGCCCCGCGATCGACGCCACGGCCCACGTGCCGGATCTCCTGGTGCCGGGCCGGCATGTGCACCTGTACGGCGTGTTCTACCCGGGCGGGCGGTTCGAGGCCAAGCACATCACGTTCCTCGGCCGCCGCCCCGGCGAGTACAACTTCGAGGAGCAGGGCTGGTGGGCCGAGCAGTTGGAGGAGCTGGCCCAGTTCTACCGGCGCGCCCAGTTCGGCAAGAAGGACCCCGTCGACTACGCCGACTACCGCACCATGCTGCGGCTGGGCGGTGACAAGAGCGACCACCACGTGCAGGAGACCGACACCATCTCGCGGCTGATCTACGGCATGGCGTCGGCCTACATGCTCACGGGCAACGAGGACTTCCTCGGTGTGGCCGAGAAGGGCACCGAGTACCTGCGGGCGCACATGAGGTTCGTGGACCGGGACGAGGATGTCGTCTACTGGTACCACGGCATCGACGTGCGCGACGGCGTGGAGACGAAGCTGTTCACGTCCGAGTTCGGCGACGACTACGACGCCCTGCCGGCGTACGAGCAGATCTATGCGCTGGTCGGCCCGACCCAGACCTACCGGGTCACCGGCGACCCGCGCATCGCCGAGGACATCGACGGCACGCTGCGGCTGTTCCAGAAGTTCTTCCACGACCCCGAGCGCGGCGGCTACTTCTCCCACGTGGACCCGATCCTGCTCAGCCCGCACCACCAGTCGCTGCGTCACAACAGGTCCCGCAAGAACTGGAACTCGGTCGGCGACCACGCCCCGGCGTACCTGATCAACCTGTTCCTGGCCACCGGGGACAAGCGGCACGCCGACATGCTCGAAGAGACCTTCGACCTGATCACCGAGCACTTCCCCGATCCGGACAGCCCCTTCGTGCAGGAGCGGTTCCACGCCGACTGGTCGCCGGACCGGGAGTGGGGCTGGCAGCAGAACCGCGCCGTGGTCGGGCACAACCTCAAGATCGCCTGGAACCTGATGCGGATGAACGCCATCCGCCCCAAGGAGTCCTACCGCCGGCTGGCCGAGCAGATCGGCCGGAGCATGCCGGCCGTCGGCAGCGACACCCGCCGCGGCGGCTGGTACGACGTGGTCGAGCGGAACATCCTTGAGGGCGAGGGGATCCCACGCTTCACCTGGCACGACCGCAAGGCCTGGTGGCAGCAGGAGCAGGCGATCCTGGCCTACCTCGTCCTGGCCGGCAACACCGGCGACAAGGAGTTCCTGCGCCACGCCCGGGAAGCGTCGTCCTTCTACAACAACTACTTCCTCGACCACGACGAGGGCGGCGTGTACTTCAACGTGCTGGCCAACGGGACGCCGTACCTGCTGGGCACCGAGCGGCTCAAGGGGAGCCACTCGATGAGCATGTACCACGCCTCGGAGCTGTGCTTCCTGGCCACGGTCTACGGCCGGCTGCTGCTGCACGACCAGCCGCTGACGCTGTGGTTCCGGCCGCGGCCGGACGGCTTCTCCGACCGGGTCCTGCGGGTGGCCCCGGACGCCCTGCCGCCGGGCCGGGTGCGGCTGGAGTGGGTCGAGGTGGACGGCCGCCCGTACGGCGACTTCGACCCGGTGGCGATGACCGTGTCGCTGCCCGACAGCACCGAGGAAGTTGTTGTGAGGGCTCATTTATCTCCATTGGAGAACCAATAGCGGCTGCGGCTGGAGTGGTGGACATGGAACTGGAGAAGCAGATGCGTGGCCCGGTCACCGTGATCGCGCTGAACGGGGAGCTGGACAGCACGACCGCGCCGAAGGTCCAGCAGGGCCTCGACGAGCTGGTGCCGGTGCACGGCATGGTGCTGCTCGACCTGAGCCGCACCACGTACATGTCCAGCGCCGGCCTGCGGGTGCTGTTGCTGGTGTACCGGCTGTGCCAGCAGATGGGCACGAGGGTGATGGTGTCCGGCCTGTCCGAGGAGGTGCGGGCCGTGATGGCCGCGACCGGGTTCCTGGCCTTCTTCTCCGTGGCCGGTTCCGTCGACGAAGGTGTGGAGGTCCTGGCGGCGTGAGCGAGCTTGCGAGCGAACCATTCAGCGCAGCGCGTCCGCGAACGCGGACACCGAGCGCTAGCGAGGTGCCGCAGTGAGCCGGTCCCCGGAGCGCCTGGACGCGTTCCCGACCCATCGCATCGCCGGCTTCGGGGTGCGCGCCGGACGGCCCCTGCCGTTCGGCGCGTCCCGCGTGCCCGGCGGCGTGAACTTCTCCGTGTACTCCGCGGGCGCCACCGGCATGACGCTGGTGCTGTACCGGCGGGACGAGGTAGAACCCTGGGCGGAGCTGGACTTCCCGCCGGAGTTCGTGGTCGGCGCGGTGTACTCGATGACGGTGTTCGGCATCGACGCCGAGACCGTCGAGTACGGCTACCGCGCCGACGGCCCGTTCGAGCCGGAGCGGGGGCATCGCTTCGACCGCGGCCAGGTGCTGCTGGACCCGTATGCGACGCTGGTGCACGGCAGGGATTCCTGGGGCGGGCAACGACGGCCGCTGCGTTCCGGTGTGGCGCTGGACGACTTCGACTGGGAAGAGGACCGCCAACTGCGGATCCCCAGCGAGGACCTCGTGATCTACGAGGCCCACGTGCGGGGCTTCACCCGGCACAGCTCGTCCGGTGTGGACCAGCCCGGCACCTTCGCCGGCCTGGTGGAGAAGATCCCGTACCTGAAGTCGTTGGGGGTCAACGCGGTCGAGCTGATGCCGGTCTTCGAGTTCGACGAGCTGGACAACGAGCGCCGCGATCCGAGGTCCGGGGCGCCGCTGCACAACTACTGGGGCTACAGCACGATCGGCTTCTTCGCGCCCAAGGCCGGCCTGGCCGCCACCGGGCGGCTGGGCATGCAGGCCGACGAGTTCAAGAACATGGTCAAGCAACTGCACCGGGCCGGCATCGAGGTCATCCTGGACGTGGTGTTCAACCACACCGCGGAGGGCAACGAGCTCGGACCCACGCTGTCCTTCCGCGGGCTGGACAACAGCGTCTACTACATGCTCACGCCGGACGGTTACTACTACAACTTCAGCGGCACCGGCAACACCCTGAACTGCAACCACCCCATCGTGCGCGGCTTTGTGCTGGACTGCCTGCGGCACTGGGCCTCGCAGTTCCATGTGGACGGTTTCCGCTTCGACCTCGCGGCGATCCTGGTGCGAGCGCCCAACGGTGCGCCCATCCCCAATCCGCCGCTGCTGGAGAGCCTGGCCGCCGACCCGGTCCTGCGTGACTGCAAGCTGATCGCCGAGGCCTGGGACGCCGGCGGGCTCTACCAGGTCGGGACCTTCCCGAACTACCACCGGTTCTCGGAGTGGAACGGCAAGTTCCGGGACACCGTGCGCAGGTTCGTCAAGGGCGACGCCGGGCTGGCCGGCGAGCTGGCCACCCGGCTGCTCGGCTCGCCCGACCTCTATCGCGACCGCGCGCCCACGGCGTCGGTCAACTTCATCACCGCGCACGACGGCTTCACCCTGCGCGATCTCGTTTCGTACAACGAAAAACACAACGATGCAAACGGCGAGGGCGGCCGCGACGGCGACAACGACAACAACTCCTGGAACTGCGGGGCCGAGGGTGACACCGAGGACAAACGGGTACTCGCCCTGCGGGACCGGCAGATCCGCAACCTGTTGCTGCTCCTGCTGACCAGTCACGGAATCCCGATGCTGGTGGCCGGCGACGAGTTCGGCCGCACCCAGCACGGCAACAACAACGCCTACTGCCAGGACAACGAACTGTCCTGGGTGGACTGGAGCCTGGCCGAGACCAACGCCGGGTTGCTGCGCTTCACCAAGGCGGCCATCGCCTTCCGTCGCGCTCACCCGGCGCTGCGCCGGCCGTGGCACCTGCGCGGCCACCAGGGCGACGGCCTGTTCCCCGAGATCAGTTGGCACGGGGAGCGGGCCTGGACGCCGGACTGGTCGCCGGGCCAGCGCCTGTTGGCGGCCTTGCTCTACTGCCACAACGAAATCGGGCACGACTGCGTGTACCTCGCGGCCAACGCGCACTGGGACAGCCGGGAGTTGGAGCTGCCGGCGCTGCCCGACGGCATGCGGTGGCACCTGTTCGCCGACACCGCCCGCGCGTGTGGGCAGGACGTACACCAGCCGGGCGAGGAACCGCCGCTGGCGGACGACCACGTCCGGGTCGAGCCCCGCTCGACGGTCGTGCTGGTGGCCAGAAACACAGAGGAGTGAGCGGTTATGAGCTTCACCACGAAGGTGCACACCGACGACGGCGTGGTCACGATCCGGCTCACCGGCGAGCTGGACTCGCGGTCGGCCCCGTCGCTCAACGAGATCATCGTCGAGGCCACCGAGAGCACGGTGCGGCGGCTGGTGCTGCTGGCCGAGGACCTGACCTACATGTCGTCGGCCGGCCTGCGCTGCCTGGTGTTCGCGCACCAGAAGCTGGGCCGTGGCGTGGACATCGTGCTGGTCGGGGCCACACCGGAGGTGGCCGAGACGATCAGGCTGACCGGCTTCGACCGCAGCCTGGTCATGCAGGGCGCCACGGAGCGGTGATGGCGGGCCACCACCGGCTGACGCTGCGCGGTGGCGAGGCGGGCGCGGGGCGGCGGCTGGCCGACCTCGTCGCCGCCCTCGCCGGAACCGGGGGTCTCGACGCCCGCCGCTCGTACTGGCTGCGGCTGGCCGTCGACGAGATCACCACCAACATTGGCCAACACGGTTACCGGGGCCAGGGTGGACTGGTCGAGATCGAGGGCGCGGTCGAGTCCGACCGGGTCTGGGTGCGCATCACCGACGAGGCGCCGCCGTTCGACCCCCATTCCCACGACCCGGGGCCACGCCTGGCCGACGGCGTGGCGCACGACGGCGAGGGCGGCCTCGGGCTGTACCTCGCCCTGAACGGTCTGGACCGACTCGATCACACCTATGTGGACGGCCGCAACGTCAACACCTTGGTGATGGAGCGGCACGCGGGGGAGGTCCAGGACACGGACGGAGGAACGCATGGCGGCGACGATCGCGCTGGTGGTGGCGGATGAGCACGCGACGACGCGTGACCTGGACCAGGCCCTGAGAGCGGCCGATTTCGAGGTGCGCCACGCGGTTGCGGGTCAGGAGCACACGGTGGCGGCCTCGACGGAGCCGCCGGACATCGTGCTGGTCTCGGCCTCGCTGGGGCTGCACAAGCTGGCCACGCTCGGGCAGCGGTTCGCCGCCGACGGGCTGTCCCCGACGATCGTGGTGTTCCCCCAGGACGACTTCACCGCGCTGGAGGAGTGCGTCGGGGCCGGCTTCGACTGGGTGATGCCGCCGTTCTTGCCGACGTTGCTGCGCAGTCGGCTGTCAACCTGTTGGGAGCGCTCACAACTGGCGATTGCCGTCGAGGACATGGCGGCAGTGGCCAATCTCCGCGAGTACGAGCGGGATATGAGTATCGCTCGGGAGATCCAGGCCGGCTTCCTGCCCGAGCAGCTGCCGTCCGCGCACGGCTGGGACTTCGCGGTCCGCTTCCGGCCGGCCAAGGAGGTCGCCGGCGACTTCTACGACGGGTTCGAGCTGGTCAACGGCCGACGGCTGGGCTTTCTCGTGGCCGACGTGTGCGACAAGGGCGTGGGGGCGGCGCTGTTCATGGCGCTGATCCGCACGCTGCTCCGGCACACCGCCGAGCACACGGGCAGCTGGTGGCAGGACGACGTCGTGCACGATGTGTTGGTGGACAGCGAGGTCGAGGCCGGCGGCGCCCTGCCGGCGCTGGTGTCCGTCGGCGCCGGGCCGCTGGTGCAGTCGGTGGTCGGCACCAATCGCTACATGGCCCGCAACCACCTCAGGCAGGGCTACTTCGCCACGCTGTTCTTCGGCGTGCTGGACCCGATCTCCGGGGCTCTGCTGTACATCAACGGTGGACACAACCCGCCGGTGCTGGTCCGCGCCGACGGCGAGATCACCACGCTGCGGCCGACCGGGCCGGCCGTCGGCATACTGGCCGACAGCACGTACACACTGGGGCACACGACTCTCGGCCCGGGCGACTCCCTCTTTGTCTACACCGACGGTGTGGTCGACGCCCGCAACGCCGACGGCGGCCTGTTCGGCTACGAGCGCATGCTCGACGCCGTGCGAACGCCGTGCGAGACACCGGAACAGCTGCTCAACATCATGGAGACGCAGCTGGGCCTGCACGTCGGCCAGGCCGATCAGTTCGACGACATCACCATGCTCGCCGTCCGCCGGTCCGACTGACTCTCGCGAACACGAGAAAGGGGCCGCTCCCACCGGGAGCGGCCCCTTCGTCGTTCGCGTCTACGCGGCCGGCACCGAGTCCAGCCAGTGCCGACGGCGCTGCCACGGATAGCTCGGCAGCTCATGGAACTGGCCGCCGGCGTACAGCGCCTCCCAGCCGGCGTCCTCGCCGCGCAGGAACGCGTCGCGGGTCGGGCTGAGCAGCGGGTGACAGCCGCCGAGGGCCTCGCCCGCCGTCACGGACCGCAGGTTGGCCGCGAGCTCCGCCGCGGACGAACCCGCCACCACCGCGCGCACGCCGTGGTGGCTGCGCCGGCTGCTGGCCGAGAAACACACGTCGTACAGCTCAACGGGATCGACGACCCGCTCCACAACGTCGGCGTACGCCAGGCTGAGCTCACGCAGTGCGTCCGGACAACGCGCCGAGATGGGCAACAAGAAGCCTGGCACCGCACGGTCGCGCCGCTGCGCGGTCGGCACGGCCGGCGCCTCTTCGAGCACGACGTGCGCGTTCACGCCGCTGAGCCCGAAGCTGCTGACCCCCGCCATGCGCGGCCGCCCGCGGTCGGCCCACGGCGTCGCCGCGGTGGCGAGGCCGAGGACGTCGGTGAAGTCGGCCAGCACGGGATTGGGGCGGGTCACGTGCAGCGTCGGCGGGATGCGGCGGTGCTTCAACGCCAACGCCGTCTTGATCAGCCCGACCAGACCGGCGGCCACCTCCGTGTGGCCGATGTTGGTCTTGGCCGACCCGACCAGACACGGATCCCCACCGCGCCGCTGACCCAGAACTTCGGCCAGCGCGGTCAGTTCGGCCGCGTCACCGGCCGGCGTGCCGGGACCGTGCGCCTCCACGTAGTCGATTTCGGCAGCATCGACGCCGGCGTCCCGGTGCGCGGCCAGAAGCATGGCCCGCTGCCCCTCCACGGACGGCGCGACCATCGGCCCACCGCTGGACCCGTTCGACGTCACGGAAGTTCCGCGCACGAGGGCGTGGATCCGGTCCCCGTCGGCCAGCGCGTCGGACATGCGCTTGAGCACCACCACGGCCGCGCCTTCGCTGCGCACGTAGCCGTTGGCGTCCGCGTCGCCGAACCGGCAGCGGCCGTCCGGCGACAACACGCCCGCCTGAGACAGGCCCAGGTAGAGATTGGGCGACAGCAACAGGTTCACGCCGCCGACGATCGCCTTGTCCGACTCGTCGAACCACAGGCTGCGGCAGGCTTCCTGCACGGCGATGAGCGAAGCCGCACACGTGGCGTCCACGCCGACGGCCGGCCCGCGCAGGTCGAACGCGTGCGAGATCCAGCCCGCCGCCAGGCCCCACGAGCCGGCGCCGGTGGCCGCGCGCAGGTCGATCATGCCCGCGCCGACCAGCATGTCCCAGTACTCGGTGGACAAAACGCTGGTGTAGACGCCGGTTCGGCTGCCGGCCAGCTGCGTCGTGGTCAGGCCGGCGTCCTCCACCGCCTCCCAGGCCACCTCCAGCAGCAGCCGGTGCCCGGGGTCCAGCCGCATGGCGTCCCGCTCGGCCATGCCGAAGAAGTCCGCGTCGAAATCCTCGATGCCGTCCAGGAATCCGCCGCGCCTGGTGACGATGCGACCGGCCGTGCGGGGAACCGGGTCGTGCAGGGCGTCGATGTCGAACCGGGTGGCCGGCACCTCCGAAGTGGTGTCCAGGCCGCTGTCGAGAACCTGCCAGAAGTCGGCGATCCCGGAGGCTCCCGGTAATCGGCAGGCCATCCCGACCACGGCGATCGGGTCACGGTCCTGCCGGTGTGTCGAAGTCATTCCTCCCCCTCAGTTCTGGGTGCTCGGTGTCACGGTGGCGGCGCGCGCAGGGGGCGCGTGCCCGCCGTGCCGCCCGGCCAGGGTGCCGAGCGCGACGGCCACTGCCCAGCCCGAGTTGCGGGCGGCCGCGTGGAACTCGCGGGCCAACGTGGTCGCCTCGCCGATGCGACCACCGAGCAGCAGTGCGTCGATCAGGCAGCCGGTCAGATAGCCCGGCAGCCAGGGAAACTCGTTCTCGAGCAGATCCACGCAGATCAGCGCGCGCCGCAGTTGCGGGACGCTGTCCACATAACGGCCGACGGCCACGGCATTGGTCGCCCGCGCGGCGTGCGCGAACAGCCGGACCTCGGGGTCGATCGAATGCGCCAGCGCCGCCAGCGTGGCGGACGCCTCGGCCCGCTCGCCGGTCAGCGCCTGGAACCACGCCAGGTGCGCGCGGGACCGCTCGTCCTGGCTGCGGCAACGCAGCGCGAACACCGCCTCGTGGCTCATACCCAGTCCGAACGCCAGCACCATCGCCTCGACGAGCTGACGCCGACAGTCCACCGGGCCGCTGGCCGATTGCAGCAGGCGCCAGCTATCGTCGGGACGGCCGCGCAGCAGCAGCACGATGGCCCACTTGCACAGGACCTCGTCGCGCAGCCCGACCCACGTGGCCAGCCGGCACAGCATGTCGACCCGACTCAGCGCCACGGCCCGCCAGGCTTCCTCCAGAGCCTGGAGCAGGCGTTCGGTGAGCTCGTCGTCGGCCCTGGTCGCCGACGGCGTCGGGAACTCGGCCAGCTGCCAGCCGTCCGAGTGCTGTACGAGAACGTCGAACAGCCCGCGCGACACGAGTTCGCTGAGCAGTCCGGCGTTGCCACGAGTCGCGGCGTGCAGCGCGCCGGCGGTGGCGGTGCCGACGCGGACCTCACCCCCGACGAGTTCGCCCACGAGCGCGGCGACCTCGTGCGGAGTCAGTGCCCCCAGCCGCACGGTCGTCGTGTCGTGCCGGTAGCGGACGAAGTCCACGGCCGCCGGCGATCCGCTCACGCCGTGCGGCTCGGTCACCACCAAGGTGGTTCTGCTGTCCCGATTGAGCTCGCTCAGCACGAACATCGAGGCGTGGTCGATCAGATGGGCGTCGTCCACGGTGATGATCAGCCGGCGGCCGGCGGCCAGGTCCGCGATGGCCCGCACCGCGTCCGTTTCGGTCCGCACGTCCCCGGCAAGCACGGCCCGCAGCGTGGAAAGCGGCTGCCGGGACGCGCACGGTGTCACCCGGAGAACCAGTGTGTCGCTCAGGTCCATACCGCGCAGCGCCGCCGCGAGCAGGCTGCTGCGACCGGCCCCGTGTTCCCCGGTGATCACCAGCGAGGCCGGGGCCGGCGCCGTCAACGCGGCGCGAATGGTCCTCAGCTGGTCGGCTCTGCCGATGAATCCCCGAACCATGGGTGCATGTCTCCCTCCCCCACGAAACGTCCGCGGAGCCGGCGTGATCGCCGTCGACTCGTAGCGGAGGTGCGACCGCAAACGGCTTCGCTAATGCGCGGAGGGCATGCGGTAACAGATCCTTGTCGCCGCTGACGTTGGTTCGAGTATCAACTAGTTCAAATCGCCGGGTCAACAGCTACGTAACGATGTCCCCTGTAGACCAAAGGGGTCTGCTGGGTCCGCTGGCGGGCGGAGGGGCGCCGTGCACTTCATTTGCCGGCACGTGGACGATGATCGCGTCGAAGCTGTTGTCGGCCATATAGAGAACGACCAGGTGCCACTCCCTGATGCCGTGCACCGGATGGCGCAGCAAACGAGTCCTTGTCCGCTGCCCGACCACGTCGTGGCCGTTCCACCAGCGATTGAAATCCGGGCTCGCCTCACGAAGATCAGCGATGATTGCGTGCAGGGTCTTGTCCTGCGGACGCTGGGCCCAGACACCGCGGAACCGGGCGACGTAGTCCCGCGCCTCGTCCTCCCACTCGACCAGGCGGTCCCGGGCCGTCGGTTCGGTGAACGTCCACCACATGATGTTGCGCCGTTCCGGCGGCATCGCCGCGAAGTCGCCGTACCAGCTGACCGCGGCCGCGTTCCAGGCCAGCACGTCGCCGTTCTGGTTGGCGTGGTAGATCGGGCAGTCGTCCGAACTCAGCGCCGTGACCACCTCGGAGATGAACTGGCCCGGCTGCGGGTCCTGGCTCCGATTGGCCGGCGGGGCCTGGCCGTGGGCCAGCATGTGCATGTAGCGGCGCTCGTCCTCGGACAGGCCCAGCACCCGGGCCAGGCTGTCCAGCACTTCCGTGGACGGCCGAATGTTGCGCCCTTGTTCCAAATAGGTGTACCAAGTGGGACTGACCCCGGCGAGCACCGCCACTTCTTCGCGGCGCAGGCCGTTGGTGCGTCTTCTGGAGCCGGCGGGCAGCCCGACCGACTCCGGTGGGATCCGCTCTCTTCGCGTGCGCAGGAATGCGGCCAGCTCGTTCCTTTTGTCTCGGCCGTCCGGCACGCGATCCTCCTTTCGCTACTCGTCGTTCAGCGTAGAACACACACCGTGAGCCCGACCGGCTGGACGTTCGGGCAGCTCCGCTGCCCGCTCATGAGATGTTCAGCTGTTTGGCAGCGTGACCGTTCCCCGACAACCGACACACCTCTCCCAAGGTTTGTAGTTCCCAAGACCTTAGCCCAGAAACGGGCCAATAGGACCGGCCGACCGCCTGTGATCGCGCCCATCCGTCACCTGATCAGGTGTTTCGGACCCGTGACCGTGTGATCGGGGATCGGTACTGGTATTCGCAGTGCCACCACAAGCTGACTCTGCCGCCCCGCCGCGTCCCGATCGATGCTTGAGCAACGTCGAGGTAGGGGGAGGGGCTTGAAGTGGTGGTCGACCTGATCGCCGTGCTGACCGGGATCGCACTGGGCGGCGCCGCGGTGCTGAGCGTGCTGCGCACCGTCGTCAACCCGCGGAACCGGTCCTCGTTGGCGGCCCGGTTGACCGCGCGTCTCACCTACCGGCTGCTCCTGGCCAGCACCTCGGCGCTGCCGCAGCGGCGCCGCGAACGCGCGCTCGACCTGAGCGCGCCGCTGAGCCTGACGGCGCTGCTCGCCATCTGGCTCGGCGCCACGGCCGGGGCGAGCTGGCTGGTCGCCTACGGCCTGCCCGCTGGGGTGGGGCAGGCCGTGCACATCGCCGGCTGGGCGTTGGCGGGGCTGCAGGCCCTGCTGTTCTCGGTCTACCTGAGCAAGCTGATCGAGAGCTACCAGCGCCGGGAGGCCATCACCACTCGGCTGCAGGCCAGGGCCACCAGCCCGCTGGACGCCGAAGTGGTGCTGGCCGACCGGTTGCGCGGCGGCTCGCGGTCCGACCTCGGCACGGCCTTCGAGCACTGGGCCGACTGGATGGCCGACGTCCGGTCCAGCCACGCCGGCTATCCGGCGCTGCTGTACCAGCGTCCGGCCGGCCAGATGTGCTGGGTGGAGGCGGCCGTCATCGTGCTCGACGCGGCCGCGCTGACCGAGGCGGTCGCGCCGACATGGGCCCCGCCGAGCGTGCGCGTCCTGCTCGCCGCCGGCAGCGACTGCATCCAGAGGTTGGCCTGGCAGCTGAACATTCAGCTCGAGGTGCCGACCGTGAGTATGCACGGGCGCGAGGAGCGGGCCTTCTCCGACTCCGTGCGCTACGCGGCGGCCGCCGGCCTGCCGATGGAGCGGGACAGCGAGAAGTCGTGGCTGGCATTTCAGGACAGCCGCACCCGGTACGCGCCGCACGCCGACGCGATCTGCCTGCACCTCAGATATCTGAAGGGGGCATGGGGGCCGGAAACGGATAGCGGCGCCATGGGGGAGGCCGTCGCACCGCGCTCGATCCAGTGAGAGTTCGCCATTCGTCACGGTGGGGGAGAAATGCACACGATCACGAAGACGACGAATCCGGAAGCCGGCCGGGCCGGTGGCGGGCTGTCCTGGTTCTGCCAGGGGCTGTTCGCCTCGCTGCCCCGGTCCGATCAGCGCCGGTGGGCCGAGGTCTATGTGCGTGGCCTCATCGAGGTTCCCGGCCGCAAGTCCATCCGCCGCATTTCCGACCACGTCCTGGGCTGGCGGGCCGACCAGTGCCTGCAGCAGTTCGTCAACCAGAGCCCGTGGCAGTGGGAACCGGTGCGCCGCAGCCTGGCCACCCAGTTCGCCGCGACCGCGCCGGCCCGGGCGTGGGTGTTGGAGGAGGCCGTCTTCCCCAAGAACGGGGACAGCTCGGTCGGTGTGGCCAAGCAGTACGTGCCGGCCGCGCGGCGCACCATCAACTGCCAGCTGGGCGTCGCGGTGTTCATGGCCAACGAGTCCGCGAGCTGCCCGGTCAACTGGCGGCTGCTGCTGCCGCGCAACTGGTCGGACGACGAAGTCCGCCGCTCGCGAACCCATGTGCCGGAGGAGGAACGGCACCGTCCTATGTGGTCGTGCGCGCTGGACGCCATCGACGAGATGGTCACGCAGTGGGGCCTCGCCCCCGCGCCGATCGTGGTCGACGCCAGCAGCCACGCCGACATCGGCGAGCTGATCGACGGCCTTGAGCAGCGTGGACTCCGTTATCTGGTGCGGATTCCCGCCGACACCGCGGTGCCGCCGGTCAACGGCCGCCGGTTCACCGCGGGCGAGCTGGCCATGCTGGCCGCCCGCCGCGGCCAGCTGACGATGAGCTGGCGCGACCCGGCCACCCAGCGCGTCGGCTCCTCCCGGTGGATCCTCGGCGTCATTCCCAACGCGGAGAACGTGGTCCAGATGGCCCCGCACGCCGCGTACCGGCGGATGCGCCGGATCGCCGCCGAATGGCTGCCCGGCAGCATCGCGCCGACCTCGGTGTGGCTGACCAACATGCACAACGCGCGGCTGCCCGAGCTGGTCGCCCTGACCCGGCTGCGGCGGCGCACCGGCGAGGACATGGCCCGCCTCAACGACGGCTTCGGCCTGCGCCACTTCGAGGGCCGCAGCTTCCGCGGCTGGCACCACCACGTGACGCTCGCCTCCGCGGCGCACGCCTTTTCCACGCTGGCCGCCGTCGACGAGGAGTACGCCGACGAGTTGGCCACCCTGCGGCCGTACGCCTGAGGTCTGGAGGTCTCGTGCACTGGGATCCTGAGTCGGGCCGGATGAGCCCGCTGGAACACGCCCTGGTCTCGTGGCTGCCCCGCCGGCGCTGGTTCGCCGGCGGGAGACGGGACCCGCACCGGGTCGAGATCCTCTCCGCCGCCGAGCTGACCACCGACTGCGCCGCGGCCGGCGCGCTCGTTGTCGTCGAGGTGTCCTATTCGGACGGTGACACCGAGCTCTACCATGTGCCGCTGGGGCAGCGGACCGTGCTGCCGTCGGACATCGGGTCGGCGGCGGTCATGACGGCCGCCGACGGCGTGGTCTACGACGCCACCGTGGACTCCGGGCTGATGGGCTCGCTGCTGGCGATGATCGGCGCCGCCGAGACCTCCGGCAGCATCGGCTTCTGCCCGGAGCCCGGCTCGTGGATCACCGGCTGCGACCCGATTCCCGGTCGGCCGCTCGCGGTCGAGCAGTCCAACACCTCGGTCGTGTTCGGGGATCGGGCCATTCTCAAGCTGTTCCGGCATCTGGCTTCCGGCGTCAACCCGGAGCTGGAGCTGCACCGGGCCCTGAGCGGCGTGCGGGTGCCGCGGCTGCTCGGCTCGATCGAGGGCACCCTGCGCGGCGCGCCCGTGACCTTGGGCGTGCTGCACGAGTTCGCCGCCGGCTCTCGGGACGGTTGGCTGCTGGCCACCGACGCCTTGCACAACCTGGTGTCCGGTGTCGACGACGGCTCGGCGTTTGTGGCCGACGTCGAACTGCTCGGGGTTGCGGTGGCCGATGTGCACGTGGCGCTGGCCGATCGGCTCGGTGTGTCCACAATGGACGGCGAGACCCTGGCCGATGTCTTGTGCGCCCGCTTGGATCGGGCTCTGGCGGCGGCCCCCGCGCTGGGCCGGCACGCCGACCGCATCCGGGCCGTCTACCGGGCTCCCGCCGCGGCCGGCGAAAAGGTGCTGACCCAGCGCGTGCACGGGGATCTCCATCTCGGGCAGGTGTTGTGGGCCGGCGACGGCTGGCTCCTGACAGACTTCGAAGGCGAGCCCGCCGCCGAGGACCGCTCCGCCCCGCACTCGCCACTGCGCGACGTCGCCGGCATGCTGCGCTCCTTCGACTACGCCGCCGGCCAGGTCGGCGACGCGTGGTCACGGTGCCAGTCCGAGCGGTGGCTCTCCCAGGTGCGGTCGGCCTTCATCGCCGGCTACAGCCTGGAGTCCGGCGTCGACCTGGCCCGCGCCCGCTCGGTGCTGACCGCTTACGAACTGGACAAGGCGGTGTACGAGGTCGCGTACGAGACGAGGAATCGCCCTGCCTGGGCCGACATCCCGCTCCGCGCCGTCTCCGCCATCCTGGGCGGGTGACCGCCCCCTGTGCTGACGCCCCGCCCCCTTTCCGGGGCGTCAGCACAGCCTTTGTCCTTGCCCTTTGCCCTTGCCCGGAGGGATCTCGCATGAACGTCGACACCTTGCGGGGCATAGCCCTTTTCGCGGCCCTGGACAGCTCCCAGCTGGCGTGGATCGCCGAGGCCGGCGCCGAACTCTCGCTGGCCGACGGCGAGGTGCTCTTCCACGATGGGCAGCCGGCCGACGCGTTTTTCGTTCTGGTGGACGGGGAACTGGCCTTCAGCGCGCGGGACGCCGGTGGCCGGGACCAGCTCCTGACCCGGCACGTGCGCCATTCCGTTGCCGGGCACGATGTCGGCCGCGCCGAGACCGACCACGACGGCAAACCCCGTGCCGCGCATGAGTTCACCGGCGAGCTGCCGCTGCTGGCCGACGCCGACTACATGGCCACCGCCACCGCCGTCGGCCCCACGCGGGTGCTGCGCTACCTGAAGCCCCAGTTCTTCGAGATGCTCGTGCGCTGCCCACAGGTCTGCACCGTGCTGCTGCCCGTGCTGGCCTGGCGCATCCACGCCTCCGAGGTCGCCGTCCGGCGGCGGGCCACCCTGGAGGCCCTCGGCACCCTGGCCGCCGGGCTCGCCCATGAGCTGAACAACCCGGCCGCCGCCGTCACCCGCTCCGCGTCAGAGCTGGCGAACCTGTTGCCCCAGCTGCTCAAGGACTGTTCGTGCCTGGGCCGTCGCGCCGACCCGGGGGAGTTGGCCGCCGTCAACGCCACCATCGACGGGATCCGCTCGCGGGCCCCCGTTCGTGCCGTGGATCCGCTCGATGCCATGGATGCCATGGACGAGGTCACCGACTGGCTTGAGGACCGCGGCATCGACTCCACCTGTCTCGCCGACGATCTCGTCGACTGCGGGCTGCGAGTCCCCGATCTCAACGCCCTCGCCGGGCAGCTCCGGGATGACGTCGTCGGTCCGGCGATCGAGGTCGTCGCCGGTTCCCTGCGCGGGCACGCCACCGTCGCGGAAGTGATCGGCGCCGCCTCCCGCATCTCCGTGCTTGTGGCGTCCACCAAGGCGTACAGCGACATGGACCGCGCCCCCGAACGGGACGAGGTCGACGTGGTGGAGGGCATCGAGGCCACCCTGACCATGCTCGTGGCCAAGCTGACCGGGGTCCGGGTGGTGCGGGACTTCCGTGACGGGCTGCCCAAGATCTGCGGGCGTCCCAGCGAGCTCAACCAGGTGTGGACCAACCTCGTCGACAACGCCGTGGACGCCATGCCCGGCGGCGGCACCCTGACCATCACCGCCGACGGCGTTGGCGACGACCTGCTGGTCGAGTTCCGCGACACCGGCTGCGGCGTGCCCCCCGATGCCCTGCCCCGGCTGTTCCAGCCCTTCTTCACCACCAAGGACGTCGGCCGCGGCACCGGTCTCGGCCTCTACCTCTCGCACGAGATCGTCACCCGCCGCCACGGCGGCGCCATCTCGGTCTCATCGGTCCCCGGCGACACCCGCTTCTGCGTCCGTCTGCCAGTGCGGTCCTGAGTGAATCGAGCGACGCAACTCACACGAGGGGGTCCGGGGCGCAGCCCCGGCGTGGGGGTGTGGGGGCCGTGCCCCCACAAGGCGTACCAAGGGAAATGGCCCGGCGATAGCATCGCCGGGCCATTTCACGCGGGTGAGTGACGGGATTCGAACCCGCGACACCTGGGATCACAACCCAGTGCTCTACCGACTGAGCTACACCCACCATGGATCACTGTCGTTTCCGACCTTGACCGCGGTAAGCCTAGCGCATGCCGTCTTCAGCTCAAAAACGGGTTACCCCTGTCCGGCCGCCCTGAGCACCTCGGCCGCCGCGGCCTGCGCTTGTTCGCTGGTCGGACCCGGCTGCGGCACGAACGCCGTCGCCCGGTAGTAGGCCAGCTCGCGGATCGACTCGTGGATGTCGGCCAGCGCGCGGTGGGCCAGGCCCTTGGCCGGCTGCGCGTAGTAGATGCGCGGGTACCAGCGCCGGCACAGCTCCTTGATGCTGGAGACGTCGACCATGCGGTAGTGCAGGTGGCTGTCCAGCGCCGGCATGTCACGGGCGATGAAGCCTCGGTCGGTGGCGATGCTGTTGCCGGCCAGCGGTGTGGTGCGAGGGTCGGGCGCCCATTGCCGGATGTAGTCCAGCACCAGTTGCTCGGCCTCTTCGAGCGTGGTCGTCGACCGGCGCACCTCGTCGGTCAGCCCGCTGTGGGCGTGCATGTCACGCACCACGTCGGGCATCGCGTCCAGCGCTTCGTCGCCGGCGTGGATCACCACGTCGACACCGTCTCCGAGCACGTTCAGCTCCGCGTCGGTGACCAGGGCCGCGATCTCAATCAGGGCGTCTTTGCCCAGGTCGAGCCCGGTCATCTCGCAGTCGATCCACACCAGACGATCAGTCACCCGCAGGAGCCTATCCCGCCACGGTGCGTGTTCGCCTGAACGCGCGGTTTCGGACTGTTCGGCCTAGTGTCGTCGGTGCCGTTCGGGGTATCGGTTCCGGGAGGTCCGCGTGGACGCGTTCGAGGAGATCGCCGCCGGTTACGCCACCGAGGGCGGTGCGCTGGAGCTCGGGTCTGCCGTCGTCGACGGCGTCGTCAACGCCTCGGTCCGGGTCCGCCTGCCGCTGGCCACCCTGAACCGCCACGGCCTCATCGCCGGCGCCACCGGCACCGGCAAGACCAAGACCCTCCAGCTCATGGCCGAGCAGCTCTCCGCCGCCGGCGTGCCCGTCGTCATGGCCGACGTCAAGGGCGACCTCTCCGGCCTGTCCCAGCCCGGCACCGGCGGCGACAAGGTCGCCAAGCGGGCCGCCGAGACCGGCGACGACTGGGCCGCCGCCGGCTTCCCCGTGCAGTTCCTGTCCCTCGGCGACGGCGGCGGCTCCGTTCCCGTGCGGGCGACCATCACCAGCTTCGGGCCCACCTTGCTGTCCAAGGTGTTGGGCCTCAACGACACCCAGGAGTCCACCCTCGGGCTCATCTTCCACTGGGCCGACTCCCGTGGCCTGCCCCTGTTGGACACCAAGGACCTTCGCTCCGTCATCCAGCACCTGACCGGCGACGAGGGCAAGGAGGACCTCAAGGGCCTCGGCGGCGTCTCTCCCGCCACCGCCGGTGTGATCCTCCGGGCCCTGCTCAACCTTGAGGCCAACGGCGGCGACACCTTCTTCGGCGAGCCCGAACTCGACCCCGCCGACCTCATGCGCGTCGACGGCGGCCGCGGCGTCGTCACCCTCCTGGAGCTCGCCGAGCTCCAGGGCAACCCCGCCCTCTTCTCCACGTTCCTGATGTGGCTGCTGGCCCAGCTGTTCCACCAGCTGCCCGAGGAAGGCGACCTGGACAAGCCCAAGCTGATCTTCTTCTTCGACGAGGCGCACCTGCTGTTCGCCGACGCCTCCAAGGCCTTCCTGGAGCAGATCGTCCAGACCGTCAAGCTCATCCGCTCCAAGGGTGTCGGGGTCTTCTTCTGCACCCAGCTCCCCACCGACGTGCCCAATGCCGTGCTCTCCCAGCTCGGGGCCCGGGTCCAGCATGCCCTTCGCGCCTTCACCCCCGACGACCAGAAGGCCTTGGCCCAGACCGTCAAGACCTACCCCACCACTCCCCACTACGACCTCGGCAAGGCCCTCACCACCCTTGGCATCGGCGAGGCCGTCGTCACCGTGCTTTCGGAGCAGGGCGCCCCCACCCCCGTCGCTTGGACCCGCCTTCGGCCGCCCCGTTCCCTCATGGCCTCCATCGGCGCCGACGCCGTCAAGCAGGCCGCCGCCTCGTCACCCCTGTACGCCAAGTACGGCCAGGCCGTCGACCGCGAGTCCGCGTACGAGATGCTCTTGGCCAAGGTCGCCCCGCCGTCCTCCTCCGACCCCGCCGGTCCTCCAGACCCTTCAGACCCCGCGCCCCGCAAGGACTCCGCCGACCCCGGCCTCATCGGCCAGGTCCTCGGCAACCCGGCCGTGAAGTCCTTCCTCCGCTCCGCCGGCTCCGCCCTGGGCCGCGAGATCACCCGAGGAATCTTCGGAACCTCCCGCCGCCGCTGACTCCTGCGCGCCGGGGCCCCTCGGTACGTGAGTGGCTCCCTTCGCTTCCTCACCCACCTGACGTATCCGCCCGCCGACGTTCCGCGCTGTTCCTCGCCGACCTTGTTGGGGGCCTCAGTGCACCCGTCGGTCTTTCCCTTCTGCTCACTGGGGTCTCGGCCCGCCGGTGCTGTTCCCGTCCGCCCGCTGGTGTTACCGGCCTGTCCGCCGTGCTCCGGGCCCACTCGCCGGTGTTGCCGTTCGCCCGCTGGTGTTACCGGCCTGCCCGCCGTGCTCCCGGCCCACTCGCCGGTGTTGCCGGTCTGCTTGCTGGCGTGCGGGGGTCCGACCGCCTGTGTTCGCCGTCGACGCGCTGGGATTCCGTCTGCCTGGCTTCCCGATCGACCCGCTCGAGAGCTCCAGGTACGTCGCCGGCACCACAGGCCCGTCTGCTGGAGTTCTCGGTTCGCCCACCGACGCTCCGGTTCGCCCGCCGACCTGGCTGTCGGCGTTCCCGGTTCACCCGCCGGTGTTCCCCTCCCGCCTCGGCCCAGCGCCCACCACCAGCACCGCTTCCCCGCGTCCCATAGGCCGAGCGCGTGAAATCGTGGGCCTTTTCGGGTGTCTAGTCGACATAATCCCGAAACACGTTCGTCCCCTTGCCGATTTAGCGTCCATGGTGGACGTCGACCCGGGAGGTGGGTGGGATGACCGGTCCCTGTGTCGTCTGCGGTACGGAGAGGCCTAGTTCTCCGTCGGACTTCTTCTGCTCCGACCAATGCCAGCGCGACTGGCACGCCGGACGGGTGGAGCCGTTGGTCAGCGGCGGCAGCGCGTGGCTGCCGCCGAACGTGAACCGCACCGGCGAATCGTGGCGCGCGGCCTGAGTCAGACCGACCGCGTGCGGTAGGCGAGGTTGAGCACCCGCTCGACCAGCTTCGGCGCGACCGCGTAACCGGCGGCGGCGAGCAGGCCGAACGGCAGATCCACGGACTTGGGCCGCTTGACCAGCGCACGCACCACCAGCCGGGCGGCCCGCTCCGGGGTGGCGGCCGGCATCCGGTCGTAGACCCGGCTCGGGCCGATCATCGGCGTGCGCACGAGCGGCATGTGCACGGTGGTGAACGTGATCCGGTCACGCAGAGTCTCGGCCGCCGCGACCTGGCTGAACTCGTCCAATGCCGCCTTGGAGGCCAGGTACGCGGCGAACCTCGGCGTGCGCGTCTGCACGCCCATGGACGAGATGTTGACCACGTGCCCGCCGCCGTGCTCCCGGAAGTGCGGAAGCAGCCCGAGCACCAGACGGACCGGCGCGAAGTAGTTGATCGCCATCGTCCGCTCGAAGTCGTGATGACGGTCGCGCGAGCTGTTCAGCGATCGCCGGATCGACCGGCCGGCGTTGTTGACCAGCATGTCCACCCGAGTCTGCTCGGTCAGCACCTGCCTGAGCATCGCCTCGACGGAGTCGGCATCCGTAAGGTTACATGTGTAAGCATACGCTTCGCCGCCGCGGCCCGCGATTCCGTCGCGGACCTGCGCGAGTTCGTCGGCCCGACGGGCGACCAGTAGCGGGATCGCGCCGAGTCCGGCGATCGCGAACGCCGTGGCCCGGCCGATGCCGGAGGACGCGCCGGTGATGAGGATGCGCTTGCCGGCCAGCGGCGACGATCGGGTCATGCGGCGATGATGCCACTACCTACTCATGAGTAGGAAGTGGTCGTGGCAGCATGGCTGACCATGGCGAGGTGGGGAGAGTTCCGGGCCAGGCCGTTCCACTTGGGCTTCGGCGCGTTGGCGATCGCGTGCGCGATCTTCAGCGCCACGCTCGTGGACGACGCGGTGCTGCGCGCCGGCTGGATCGCGATCGGCTGCGCCGGCCTCGTGTGGCTCGGCTTCGTGTCGTGGGCGCTGATCCGTCAGCGCAAGCGGAGTTCCAACACCTGACCCGGCCACGAGTCGACTGTGAAGGTGGCCGTCGGTGTGAATCCCGCTGAGACGTAGAAGGCGACCAATGCTCGGTCGTCGCCGGCGTAGCAGTCCACGCGGACCCGCCCCACGCCTTCCTCGATCGCGCGGGCTTCCGCGTGTTTCAGCAGCATCCGCCCCGCCCCGCGCGCTTCTGGAAACCGTGCGCCGACCAGGCTCGACACGTACAGCTCCGGCATGTCGGTCGGCGGGATGTGCTCCTGCGGCTCCCCGAGCGCCATGAAGCCCGCCGCGCGGCCGTCCACCTCGGCGATCCACGCCTCGCCGGCCAACTGCCGCCGCATGGTCTCCATCAGCTTCGAGTCGGTCGAGAACGGCTCCGTGCCCCACTGTCCGGTGCGGCCCTGCTCCGCCAGCCAGCGCACGGCGTCGTCAAACAGGGCGCCGACCGTCTCCAGGTCGGCGTCCGTGCCTTGACGGAGTCTCATGCCGGCTCCGAGGCCGTCACCACCGCATCCCTCAGTGCCGCCCGCAGTCGTCCGACCTCCAGCGGCGCCAGCACGGCGGTCTCTCCCGGCGGCGCGACCAGCACCACATGGCCCTGGCTGACGAACACCGTGAGATCGCGGCGTCGGCCCGCCACATCCCGGCAGGTCACCAACCATTCCTTGCGGTCAACCACGTCTTCCGCCTCCCAGCCCTTCGGTGCATGAACATCGCGGCGCTCGCAGCGGTGTGACGCACCCCGGCCGACGACGTGACGCGGGTTTCGCGGCCAGATCGCGTCTTTCCCCGTGGTTGATCACGCCGTGCTGCCGCTTAGCCTCGCACGTCCGAGCCGTCGATTGTCACCTGGGAGGGTGATCAGGCACCCTCGCCCGCCCCCATGACCACCGCTTTTAGGCAGAAGGGCCGAAGCGTCGCCCGCCCGTTCGGGTGATCCCGCCTACTCTCGCCCACCCGTCGTCACGCCCGCCGGACCTGATCCACATCAACCCGAGCCAACCGGGCCGCCCCCATCGCCGCTCCGACTTCCACGATGTCGTCGACCTTCACAACGTCGTCCGACTTCCGTGTCGCAGGCTTCCGCTTCCATCACGCCGCCGGCCTTCACCGCACTCCGGCCTTCAGGACGTCGTCGACTTCCACGCTGTTGCCGACCCTCACCGCATCGGCGACTTCTGCGACGCCGCAGGCCTCACGACGTCGCCCGCTCCCACCACTTCGCCGGCCCCCACAACTTCGCCCGACTTCTCCACGTCGTCGAACTTGTCCATGTCGTCGAACTTCTGGATGTCGTCCGACTTGCCCGCGCCGCCGAACTTCTCTCCGTCGTCGAACATCTGCCCGTCGTCGAACTTCTCTCCGTCGTCGAACATCTGCCCGTCGTCGAACTTCTCGAGTCCGACGAACTTCTGCATGTCGTGGATCTTCTCCGGTTCGCCGGACTTGTCCGCGTTGTCGAACTTCTCCACTTCGCCGAGCTTCTCCGCACCGCCGAACTTCTTGATGTCGTCGAAGTTCGCCGTCGCGCCGCCCGTCGCCGCCGCGGCAACGTCCGCCGCTTCGACGGCCGCCACCCGCTCCGGTCGGGTCATGGTCGCCGCCGCGTCGCCGTCCTTGATCAGCAGTGCGGCCACCCCGGATGCGATCATCAGCCCGGCCGCCACCGCGAACGCCACGTGATAGCCGAGCAGGTGGCCTGTCCCACCCGAAGCCCTGCCGCTACTGAACGCGGCAAGCACGCTGCCCAGCACCGCCACGCCGATCGCCGACCCAGCCTGCCGGCCGGAGTTGTACAGCGTGGACGCCCGGCCCGTCTTCGCTGGCGGCACCTGTGCGAACGCGGCGGTCTGCGCCGGGTTGAAGTTGTTGGACATGCCCAGCCCCAGATAGAACATGATCAACATGACCACCCACTGCGGCGTGGCCGCCCCGACCAGCGTCATCAGCATCATCCCGACCGCCGCGTTCACCACACCCAGCACGATGTGCAGCCGGGGGCCCAGCGTCGAGTACACCCGACTGGCGATCTGCGTGCCGACAAGTACGCCGACGGCCTCCGGGAACGTCGTCAGCCCGGTCTGCCACGCCGAGACGCCGAGTCCGGACTGATAGAGCAGCGGGAACACGAACAGCGTGCCGAGAAAACCGGCCGTCGACATCAGCTGGACGATATTGATGCTCCGGAACAGTCGGTCGCCGAACAGTCGCAGGTCCAACATCGGTTCCGGCACCCGCAGTTCGACAATCACGGTCGCGGCCAGCAGCGCGGCACCGAGCACGCCCGTGATCAGAATCTGCGGCGAGCCCCAGCCCAGCGTGGCGCCCTCCGTGAGTGCGTACATCAGCAGCGCGAAGCCGACGCCGGACAGCACAAAACCGGCGACGTCGAACCGTCCGGCGCCCGGCTCGCGGTGCTCACGCAGCAGGAACAGCCCAAACAGGAAGGCCAGCACGCCGACCGGCAGGTTGACGTAGAACACCCAGCGCCACGACAGCGTGTCCACGAGCAGGCCACCCAACACGGGTCCCATCGCCGGCGCGACCGCCGTCGGCACAATCAGCACGCGGTTCACCCGCATGCGCTCGGCCAGCGGGAACTCCCGGTACAGCATGGCCAGGCCGATCGGCGCGAGCATGCCGCCGCCGAGGCCCTGGAGCAGCCGGAACGCGACCAGTTCGGGGAGCGACTGGGCCACGCCACACAGCGCCGACGCCAGCGTGAAGACGGCCAGCGCGATCAGGAAGACGCGCTTGGTGCCGAACCGGTCGCCCAGCCAGCCCGACGCCGGGATCACCAGGGCGAGGCTGAGCAGGTAGCCGACGACAACCGCGCCCGCGTCGGCGGCGGTCACGTGGAACTGGGCGGCGATCGTCGGCAGCGCGACGTTGACGATGGTCGTGTCGAGGATGTTGAGGAAGAGCGCCGCGACGAAGACGACGCTGACGACAACCTTCGGGCTCAGCTGGCGTAACCCCACCGCTCGACTCCCTCACGAAATGTTTGCATGCGACAACGAAACATTCCAACAGGGGTGGCTCGGGGGTTGTTCCTTCGCCGAGGGTGATCCGCGCTGCGGGGTGGGCCGAGCCTCAGCTCAGGTCGTAGGGCATCAGGGTGGTGAGCGCGTCGTCGACGCTGACCCAGCTGCCCTCGGTGCCGGGCAGCACGAGGTCGTAGGTGCGGTCGAGGAAGTCGGCCAGCTCCTGCGCGGACGCCTCGAACATGGCCAGACCGGCGGGCGAGCTGACGACCAGCACCACGAGCTCGATGTCGTCGACCGCCGGGCGGATGCGGACGTCGCCGGAGCCGGCCTCCGCGATCAGGCCGTCGGCGAGCAGGTCGCGGGCGAAGCACCACTCCACCCAGCCGGACGGGCCGGAGCGGAACGCCGCTGTCACTGCGTACGGGTCGCGGGTGTCGTAGCGGAGTTCGACCTCGACGGGGACCGACGGTGCATCGGGCACCAACAGGTCCAGCACCGCCATCGAGCGGAGCGTCATGTGGTCGTTACGCATCGTGTTCACCCCTCGGCTTCCCGACACTCGTCCTGAGTCAACAGTGGCGGAGTCCTCTGGAGAACTTGTCCACGTTCACTCAATGTCGCCCCCAGGCGGAGTTGCCCGCTCAATCTGTCACTCATCCGGGTGGCGGTCCAGCGGTTTCGTCATTCACCGTACGAAAGTGTGGGGATATGACCTGAAAAGGGGAACGGTCTTGCCCCTGTTGTGACCACTTTCAGACGTGATGATCGCTACACCCGCGGGCCGTCCGGGCCGCCGCCGCCCTCGTCGGGCACCGCCAACCGCAGCAGCACGCGCCGCAGCGCCGCTCTTCCTCCGTGCTCAACACTATGAGCACGGCCCGTTCGACCAGTTCCAGTTCGAGCCGGACCGCCGCCTGGACCTGGCGACCCTTCTCTGTCAGCTCGGGATACGCACGCGACGGTCGCTCGGATCAGGTCTCCGGACGATCCGTTCCTGCTGCTCCATCCGGTCCAGGGCGCAAGCCGTGGTCGTTTCGTCGAGTCCGAGCCGATTGTCCGGCCCGGCGGCGTCTGCTGACGATTCTCCACGGCATCGTCAGCGCCAGTTGCCCTCGGACGCCGGCGGCGTCCATCGCCGCGCCCATCCGCTGTGTGGCTCGTGAGGCAGCCAGTTCATGTCGCCCCGCTCGCCGCGGACCTTCACGCGGTGGCCCGGCTGCCCGGTCTCCCTATGTAGCTCCGCCCTTTCGCATCCTCGCTGACCTGGTCAAAGCCTGTTCCGTACCCGAACGTCGCCGGGCGTCGATGTCGCGCAGTCACGTGGCCCAGCCTCGTGAGATGACCTCAACTAATTGGGCCGTCCAGCGGTGTTCACTTCCGCGACACGCCGGTATAGGACGGTCCCCTTGTTCCGTGCCGGCCACTGCCAGACTTGCCCGAGTTGCCTGGTCCGGCTGGTGGGAGGACACAAGCGATGGTCGAACCGCTCGGAGACGTACTCGATCGAGCAGCCAAGTTGAGTGCCTCCGGCCGGCGACGCAAAGCCGTTGCCCTGCTGCGCGGTATCGCCAGCTCCCATCCCGACAACGCCGAGGTCTGGTGCCGACTCGCCGCCGCACTGCTTGACCGCGGCGACGCCACCGCCGCCCTGGCCGCCGTGCGCCGCGCGATACCGCTCGGTGGGGACAGGGCGTGGGCCCACCGTCTCGCCAGCAAGGCCTTGAGTCGTCTTGGCCGCCATGAGGAGGCCGTCTCCGCCGCTCGTCAGGCTGTGCGCTCGGCGCCCTCCGACTGGCGGTGCCGCATCGCCCTCGCCGAGGCCTTCGGCGCCGCCGGCAGTTGGCCCGACGCTGTCGACGCCGCCGCCCAGGCCGTCCGCTACCAGCCCGATCATGTCCGGCCGTATCTCGTACTCGGCGACGCCGCCCGCCGCACCGGCGATCTCGCCACCGCCGAGCGCGCCTACCGCACCGCCATGCGTCGCAAACCGGGCGATCCTCGCGTTCGCGCCGAACTGGCCCGTCTCCGTCAGGCCACCTCTGGCTCCGGCGGACTGCAGAACTTCGCCGAAAACGAGAAGTTCGTCGACAATCAGAAGTTCGTCGAAGACGAGAAGTTCGCCGCACTTCGCGATGTCGACCCACCCTCGGTTTCCGGTGGGCTTCCCTTCGCCAGCCGCTCGGCACGTCCGTGGACGAACTCCTCGGTTTCATCCGACGAGTGGCAACCTCGCCGCACCACCCACCGCTCTGCCGTCGACCACCGCGTCCTCGGCCACCAGACCGCCGATCATCGGGCTGCCGACCAGCGCACCTTCGGCCATCAGGCCGTCGACCACCCCGCCGGCTATCGGTCTGCGATCAACCGCCTCTTCGGCAGCCGTCTTGCTGGAGCCCGTCCTGCGGCCAACGACGTCGACGGCCCGTCCGCGTCGGGCGACCGCCTCTCCGATGGCCGGCTCGCTCGCGGCCGAACTTCTGCTTTTCGTCGAACTTCGGCATTCGGTCGACCTTCCGGTGACGACCGCACGTCAGACGGCGGACGAACTTCGCCCAGCCGTCGGTCCGCAGTCGACGGCAGCCTGTCCGTCGACCACTCTCGCGGCGACCGATCCCCGGGAGTCGATCGTCCGGCAGCCGATCGGTCTCCAAGTCGAGATCGATTCGCCGGGACCGGCCGCTCCCACGGTGTCGGTGGGTCGTCGGGAGCCGGTCGGTCGCCGTTGGCGGAGAAGCTGGCTTGGCGTGCCGTCCGTCAGCTGTCCATCGCCGTGGTGATCGCCGGCATGTTCCTGATGGTCGCCGGCCTGCCGAAGCCCACCCCGGTGCTCGCCTGGCTCGGCTTCGCCATCCCGTGCGTCGTCGTGGTCCTGGCCTTCGTCGAGCTGTTCCGGGTTCCGTCCGGCTACCGGTTCGCGGTCTTGACCCTGCCGCTGCGCCGGCCGGTTGTTGGGCTCGCCTGCGTGCTGCTCGCGTTGTCCAACGCCCTCGTGCTGCTCTGGGCCATGCTCGACCGAGCCAACGCCGGCACCATGGAGCCGCTCATCTTCGCCCTGGTCTGCGCCGTCTGCGCCGGCGCCGTGTCCCTGGTCAGCGAGGCCTAGGCGCAGCGACCTCGAGGTGATGACCCGTTCGCCACCGCCCGGTCCGCGCCGGACAAGCGTCGGACAAGCGGCACGTCAGCCGCGACCGGCAGCATTCGGTGTGACTCAGCAGTGGTCATCCGCGCCGGAGGTGTGCTCGTGAGCGGCTTGGGGCTCGACTCCGTCGCCGAGACCGTCTACCTGACGGCACTCACCCGCGTCCGCTGGCGCCTCGCCGATCTGAACCGTCACGTCGAACTCGGTTACCCCCATGCCGACGGCCACCCGCAACCCGCCGGCCGCGTAGCCGCCTCGATCGACCGGCTGCGAGCTGATGGGCTGATGGTCGCCTCCGCAGAAGAGAGCGGCGCTGTCCGTGCCGTCGACCCGGCCCTCGCACTGCCCGCGCTGGCGGCGAGTCGGGTGTGGGGTCTCAGCGCCGGCGACTCGCGACCGCAGGCCTTGTCCATCGCCCAGCTCATCGCCCGTCACGAGCCGCCCGGACCCGATCACCTCCATGGCCTGGACGAGATGAACTCGTTCGCCGAACACCTCGTCGCCAACGCCCGCCGGGAAGTCGTGATCCTCAGCGGGCAGCACCGAACCGGCTCGTTCGAGTTCGCCACCCCGGTCGCCGAGGCCGTGCTCCGTCGCGGTGCTCAACTCCGGCTGGTCTGGCGCAGCGAGCTGATCCGCACGCCGGCCGTCGCCGCCCACGCCACCTGGTTGCGCACCCGGGGCGCCGCACCCCGGATCGTCCCGATCCTGCCGACCACAATGCTGCTCGTCGACCGTTCGGTCGCCATGGTCATCACCGGCGACCGTGCCGTCGTCAACCGGGCCACCTCGTCTGTCACACCGCTCTGCGTGCTCGCCGACCAGCTCTGGGCCAACAGCGGCCCCGGTCCTCGCCGCCCTCACCTGCCCGACGAGACGCCCCGTCATCACAAGGTCCTCCGCCTGCTCGCCGACGGCCTCACCGACGACGCCATCGCCCGACAGGTCGGCGTCAGCGTCCGAACGGTCCGCAACGACATGGCCGCCGCCATGCTCAGCCTCGACGCCCGCAGCCGTTTCCAAGCCGGCGTCCGCGCCGCCCAACTCGGCCTGCTCTGAAGCCTCACCCCGAGCAGTCAGCGATCAGTCGCTCTCCGGCCGCAGTGCCGTGCCGAACGGGAACGTCGCCCGACGCAGCCACCGTTCGCCGTCGGAGTGGACCAGCCACGCCTCGGTCAGACGGTCGCGGAGGGGAAGTTCGACGGAAAGCTCGTTTTCGACGAAGTTCTGGATTTCGTCGGAGACGTCCATCGTGACAGTGAGGTGGGGCTGGATGTCGTCGCCGAATTCGCCGCCGTAGGGCGGGTGGTCCGGCCAGCGCGCGGCCACTCGGCGGGTGAGGTCGCGGAACGGTTCCTCCGGTTCGGGCCGCAGATACAGGACCGTCGGGAAGTGGCGGAACTCAGCCAGCCGGACGTCGATCGGCGGTGTGTCGGCGAACATCGCGGCCAGGGCTCGCTCGTCCTCATCGGTCAACCGGTCCATCGGCACCCACGGGAACAGCACGGTCACATGGGCCTCGACGGCGCGTGGCGGGACGCCCGGTCGATCCAGGAGCGGCTCCGCCGCCAGCACGGGGATGATCACGCCGGTGACGCCGAACGGCAAGGTCATGGCCGTATTGTCGGAGGAATGCGCCAGGATCAGCACGGAATTTCGGTGCACGCGGCAACTGCGGCCGCGGTCGAGCAGCTGGACGGAGCCGTCGACTCGCTGCTGCACTTCCGCCTCGACGTCGGCGAACGATCTGAGCGTGTGGTCACCGAGGACCCGTTGCAGCCCACGGCCAACGCCATGCGGGTGTACCTGGCCGTGCTGAGCACCGACCCGCAGTACGTGCCGCCGATCGCGGCGAAGTTCGCCGAGTTCCGGCAGCGCGTCGGCGACCTCACCGACGGCGAACGCCTCCACGTCGAAGCCGCGGCCCGGCTTCTCGACGGAGACCTGCACGCCGCCGGCGCACTGCTCGCCGACCTGGCGGCCGAACAGCCCCGCGACGCCCTGGCTCTGGCCGTCGGCCACCAGATCGACTTCCTCACCGGCAACGCCACGTCGCTCCGTGATCGCATCGGCGGCGCGTTGCCCGCCTGGAGCACGGCGGATCCGCACTACGCCAACCTGCTCGGCATGTACGCCTTCGGCCTGGAGGAATGCGGCCACTGGGAGCTGGCGGAACAGACGGGCCTGCGGTCGATGGAGCTCGACGCCGCCGACGTCTGGAGCGTGCACGCCGTCGGTCACACCCACGAGATGCGAGCCACCTACAACGACGGCATCGCCATGCTCGACCGCCGCCGTCCCGACTGGGATCAGGGCAACCTGCTTCGCGTGCACATCTGGTGGCACTACTGCCTGTTCCTGCTGGAAGCCGGCCGCTACCGCGAGGCACTCGACCTGTACGACGAGCGGCTCGCGCCGACCGAGGAGTCGACCATCACCGAAGCCGTCAACGCCGCGAGCCTGATGTGGCGGCTGCACCTGCTCGGCGAGGCGGTCGGCGACCGTTGGGCCAAACTCGCCGCGACGTGGCCGCCGCGCATGGCGGTCCCGTTCAACGCATTCAACGACATGCACGCCGTCATGTCCTACGTCGGAGCCGGCGAGGACAACCTGGCCGCCGACCTCGTAGCCGACCGCCGCCGCTACGTCGCCGAAGCCGGGCCCGCGACCAACGTCGCCACGACCGCGCGCGTCGGCCTGCCCATATGTGAAGCGTTACTCGCATTCGGTCGCGGCCGCTACGCCGAGGCGGTCGACCTGCTCTGGCCCATCCGCCGGCATGTCCACGAGTTCGGCGGCAGCCATGCTCAGCGCGACGTCATGCAGCGCACGCTGGTCGAGGCCGCCATTCGTGCGGGCCGCACCGCACAGGCCCGGACGCTGGTCGGGGAGCGGATCAGCGTGCGACCCGACTCTCCGTACAACCAGCTCAAGCTGCGTCAGCTGGACGGCTCCTGATCTCCAACATCGTGCAGCCGTCCACGGTTCGATAGGGACCGTGCGGCATCCCCGGCCGGCGCGAGGCGAAGTGGCCGGCACGAAACGTCCGGTTCAGCGTGATGTCGTGGAGGGATCCTTCGAGCAGTAGAACTTCCTCGAAGTAGTCGTGCCGGATCACGCCCGACGTCTCCGTACCCGGCGCCCATCTCGCGATCCGCGTGCCCACCTCGCCGTCGGCCTCCCGGCTGAGGACCCGCTCGCTGACCCCCGGCGCATTCGGGTCCGGCCGCCACGGCACGGCCTCGACGTCGAAGAACTCCAGTTCGTCCTTCATCCCGAGCTCCGAAATCGATCGCCCTCACCGGTCTGGCGAGATCACGCTGCCGCCCGTCAGCTGAGGTTCCATCAGCTTTGAGGCCGGCCGCGAACTCGACATCGCCGGCTCGACCGCCGCCCCCTCAAGACTCGTCAACTAGGTCAACTCGTGTCCACTGTGGTCAAGTGTTGATTAGCCCATCCACTGTTGACAACACTCGTCAACACATCAACATTCGCTGACGAACCCGCCGTCAGAGGACGGTTCACTCTCGACAACCACGAGGTCGTCGAACATCAGCGATGAGACGACCGGCCGCCCCCGTCGCCGAAGACGAGCATTCCGGCGGCGGACCCGTCGACCGGCGTGATCGAGCACTGCGACGGTGAAGCGCTCGATCGCCGGAGTTGAGATGTTCGGCGGCGAAGCGCTAGGCCGTCACAACCGAGGAAGCTGACGACATGGTCGCGGCCGACCGCGAAGCCCGGCGCCGACTGACGGCGTCGGCGAGGGAGCGGAGCACGGACTCCGACACGTCCCAGCCCATGCAGGCGTCGGTGACGCTCTGTCCGTAGGCCAGTTCCTCGGCGTGGCCCAACACCAGTTCCTGTCGCCCGGCCTCGAGGAAGCTCTCCAGCATGATGCCGACCACCTCGGTCTCGCCGCCGGCGATCCGGTCGGCGATGTCCCCGGAGACCAGGGGCTGGCGCAGGTGGTCCTTGCCGCTGTTGCCGTGGCTGGCGTCGATGATCACCCGCGAAGGCAGGCCGGACTTCGTCAGGCGGCCGACGGTGTGCTCGACGCTGGCGCGGTCGTAGTTCGGACCCGCGCTGCTGCCACGCAGGATGACGTGGCAGTCGGGGTTGCCGGCAGTCGAGAAGATCGCCGCCAGGCCGTCGTCCGTGATGCCGGGGAACACGTGGCTGGAGGCGGCGGCCTTGACGGCGTCGACGGCGGCCTGGACGTCGCCCTCGGTGGAGTTCTTGATCCCGATCGGCATGGACAGACCGCTGCACAGCTGCCGGTGCACCTGGCTCTGCGCGGTGCGGGCGCCGATGGATCCCCAGGTCACGGTGTCGGCGATGTACTGCGGAGTGATCGGGTCAAGGAACTCGCAGCCGACCGGCAGCCCCAGGTCGAGGATGTCGAGCAGCAGCTTCCGGGCTACGCGCAGCCCGTGGTTGACGTCGAAGGAGCCGTCCATCCGCGGGTCGTTGATCAGGCCCTTCCATCCGAGCGTGGTGCGCGGCTTCTCGAAGTACACCCGCATCACGACGCACAGCTCGTCGGACAGCTCGGCGGTCAGTGCGGCCAGCCTCCGCGCGTAGTCGAGGCCGGCCACGGGATCGTGCACGGAGCACGGTCCGACGACGACAAGTAGCCGGTCGTCGATGCCGTTGAGCACGTTGGTGACGGCGGTGCGGCTCTGCACGACGACGGCCTCGGCGGCGTCGGTGAGCGGGGCCTCGTCGCGCAGCAGCGCGGGCGAGACCATCGGCCGCGAGCTGACGATGCGCTGGTTGTGCGTGGACATCGGGTTCCTCTCCAGCAGGCCGCCGGAGGTCCCGCCGGCCTGCCCTGTGTCTGGGGCAAAACAAAAGGCAGAGGCGAATCGCCTCTGCCTTGCCGGCTCTGGGTGCTTCGTGGTCAGCGCACGTGGTCGCCGCCGGGCCCACCCAGGGCCGGCTCGCTAAACCACGGATAGCTACGAAGCACGGAATCAGCCTAGCGCATGTTGACCGCGCCGATGCAATGGGTCAGGATCAGTCCATTGGAGCCGGGCAAGGAAGGGCGGTCCCCGTGATCACCGTCGACGCACTGCGCGAGTTGGTGGAGACCGGGGAGGTCGACACCGTCCTGGTGGCCATCGTGGACATGCAGGGCCGCCTTCAGGGCAAACGCTGCTCGGCCCGCTACTTCCTGGACGTGGTGCTCGACCACGCCACCGAAGGCTGCAACTACCTGCTCGCGGTCGACGTCGAGATGAACACCGTCGGCGGCTACCGGATGTCCTCGTGGGAGCGCGGCTACGGCGACTTCGTGATGCGTCCGGACCTGAGCACGTTACGGCTCACGCCATGGCTGCCGGGCACGGCGATGGTGATGTGCGACGTGGAGTGGGAAGACCGCAGCCCGGTCACGGTCTCGCCGCGCCAGGTGCTGCGCCGCCAGCTCGACCGGCTCGCCGAGCGCGGCCTCGCCGCGTTTGTCGGCACGGAGCTGGAATTCATCGTCTTCGACGACAGCTACGAGCAGGCGCACGACCTCGGCTACCGGGATCTCCGGCCGGCCAATCAGTACAATGTGGACTACTCGTTGCTCGGGACCTCCCGTATCGAGCCGCTTCTGCGCCGCATCCGCAACGAGATGAGCGGCGCCGGCCTGATGGTCGAGTCGGCCAAGGGGGAGTGCAACTTCGGTCAGCACGAGATCGTCTTCCGGTACGACGAGGCGCTGCCGACCTGCGACAACCATGCGATCTACAAGACCGGCGCCAAGGAGATCTCCGCCCAGGAGGGCCGCAGCCTCACGTTCATGGCCAAGTACAACGAGCGTGAGGGCAATTCCTGCCACATCCACATCAGCCTGCGTGGCACGGACGGCGATCTCACGTTCGCCGGTGACGGACTGCACGGCATGTCCACGACCGCGCAGCAGTTCATCGCCGGCCAGCTGGCCTGCCTGCGCGAGCTGACGCTGCTGTACGCGCCGAACATCAACTCCTACAAGCGGTTCCAGCCCGGAAGCTTCGCGCCGACGGCCATCGCATGGGGCAGCGACAACCGGACCTGTGCGTTGCGCCTGGTCGGTCACGGGGCGGGTCTGCGCATCGAAAACCGCGTGCCGGGCGGCGACGTGAACCCGTATCTCGCGGTCGCCGCGCTGATCGCGGCCGGTCTCCATGGCATCGACAGCGGGCTGACGCTGGAGCCCGAGCTGTCCGGCAATGCCTACGCCTCGGACAAGCCGACGGTGCCGTCATCGCTGCGTGAGGCCAAGGATCTGTTCGCGGCCAGCACGATCGCCCGCGACGCGTTCGGCGAGGACGTCGTCGACCACTACTGCAACGCGGCCCGTGTGGAGCTGGCCGCGTTCGACTCCGCCGTCACCGACTGGGAGCGTTTTCGTGGCTTCGAAAGGCTTTGACCGCCGACCGGTCATCGGCATCACAACCTATATCGAACGAGCTCGTTACGGCGCATGGGATGTGGACGCGGCGCTGTTGCCGCGTACCTATGTCGACACGGTCGCGGCGGCCGGCGGCAACCCGGTCCTGTTGCCGCCGCTGGGGTTTGCCGACGTGTCCTTTCTGGATGGTTTGGTGATCGCCGGCGGCGCGGATGTGGACCCGGCCCGCTACGGCGAAGCGGCGCATCCGGAAACCCTTGGTGTGCGCCCGGATCGGGACGAGACGGAGTTCGCTCTGGTCGAGGGCGCCCTTGCCGCCGGCTTGCCGCTGATCGGCGTGTGCCGAGGCATGCAGGTGCTCAACGTCGTGCTCGGCGGCACGCTCACCCAGCACGTGCCCGATGTCACCGGCACGTCGACGCACCGTCCGGTGGTCGGCCAGTTCGGACGCACCGACGTGGAAATGGCGCCGGGCAGCGCGGTCGCCGACATCCTCGGCGGCGCGGCCAGCGTCTCGTGCTCGCATCACCAGGCTGTGGACCGCCTAGGCGACGGGCTGACGATCACCGCCCGATCGGCCGACGGCATCGTCGAGGCGGTCGAGCTGGCAGGCGCCGATTTCGCGCTCGGCGTGCAGTGGCATCCCGAACAGGACGCGGAAGTGCGGCTGTTCAAGGCTTTGGTGGCGAGAACGGGGAACGGGAAGTGACCACCTTCGATGTGATCAATCCGGCGACCGAGGAGCTGGTCGGCGCCGTCGAGCTGGCCACGCTCGACCAGACGGACGCGGCGATCGCCCGCGCCCAGGCCGCGTTGCCGGCGTGGAAGGCCGTCGCGCCCGGCGACCGAGCTCGGCTGCTGCGTCGGTTCGCCGCGGCGATCGACGCCGATCTGGAGAACCTGGCGCAGATCGAGGTCGCCAACTCCGGCCACACCATCGGCAACGCGCGGTGGGAAGCCGGCAACGCGCGCGATGTCGTCGAGTACTACGCGGGCGCGCCGGAACGCCTGTTCGGCCGACAGATCCCGGTTGCCGGCGGTATCGACGTCACGTTCGCCGAGCCGCTCGGTGTGATCGGCGTGATCGTGCCCTGGAACTTCCCGATGCCGATCGCCGCCTGGGGTTTCGCCCCAGCGCTGGCCGCCGGCAACACTGTCGTCCTCAAGCCGGCTGAACTGACACCGTTCACCGCGGTCAGGCTGGCCGAGCTCGCACGCGAAGCCGGCATCCCGGAAGATGTCTTCCAGGTGCTGCCCGGCAAGGGATCCGTTGTCGGGCAGCGATTCGTGACGCACCCGGCCGTGCGCAAGGTGGTCTTCACCGGGTCTACCGTCGTCGGCAAGCAGATCATGGCCGGCTGCGCCGAGCAGGTGAAGCGGGTGACACTGGAACTCGGCGGTAAGAGTGCGAACATCGTGTTCGCCGACGCCGATATCGAACGAGCCGCGGCGACGGCGCCCTACGGCGTCTTCGACAACGCCGGCCAGGACTGCTGCGCTCGCTCGCGAATTCTGGTGCAGCGCAGCGTATACGACCGTTTCATGGCGTTGCTGGAGCCGGCGGTGCGGGGCGTCAAGGTCGGTGACCCGCGTAGTGCCGAGTCCGAGATGGGTCCGCTCATCTCGTCGACGCATCGGGACAAGGTCGCCTCGTACGTTCCCGAGGACGCCCCGGTCGCCTTCCGCGGAAGCGCTCCGGACGGCGCGGGATTCTGGTTTCCGCCAACGGTTCTCACGCCTGCGTCCGAAAAGGACCGCTCGGTCGTCGAGGAGATCTTCGGCCCCGTCGTCGTGGTGCTGCCGTTCGACGACGAGGCCGACGCACTGCGGATGGCCAACGACACCGAGTACGGCCTGTCCGGCTCCATCTGGACCCGCGACATCGGCCGCGCGCTGCGGGTCGCCCGCGGGGTGGAGGCCGGCAACCTGTCGGTCAACTCGCACTCATCGGTCCGCTACTGGACGCCGTTCGGCGGCTACAAGCAGTCCGGCCTCGGCCGGGAGCTCGGCCCGGACGCGGTCGCCGCGTTCACCGAGACCAAGAACGTGTTCATCGCTACTGAGGAGTGAGAAGTGGCAGAACGTCTCGCCGGCCGCGTGGCGGTGATCACCGGTGGTGGCAGCGGAATCGGGCTCGCCTCGGCGCGCCGGTTGGCGTCGGAGGGCGCCAAGGTCGTCATCGCCGACGTGGACGAGAACTCCGGCGCCAAGGCGGCCGAAGAGGTCGGCGGCCTGTTCGTCCAGGTCGACGTCACCGACGCCGGCCAGGTCGAGGCGCTGTTCCAGCAGGCCGTGGACACTTACGGCTCGCTCGACATCGCCTTCAACAACGCCGGCATCTCGCCGCCCGACGACGACTCCATCCTGACCACGGAGTTCGAGGCGTGGCAACGGGTGCAGAACGTCAACCTGAACTCGGTGTACCTGTGCTGCAAGTACGCGCTGCCGCACATGTTGGCCCAGGGCAAGGGATCTATCATCAACACCGCGTCGTTCGTCGCGGTGATGGGCGCGGCCACCTCGCAGATCTCCTACACCGCCTCGAAGGGCGGCGTGTTGGCGATGACGCGTGAGCTGGGCGTCCAGTTCGCGCGGCAGGGCGTCCGCGTGAACGCGCTGTGCCCGGGGCCGGTGAACACGCCGCTGCTCAAGGAGCTGTTCGCCAAGGACCCGGTGCGCGCCGCCCGGCGTCTCGTGCACATCCCGATGGGCCGGTTCGCCGAGCCGGAGGAGATCGCCGCCGCGGTCGCCTTCCTGGCCAGCGACGATTCGTCGTTCATGACGGGATCCCAGTTCCTGGTGGACGGCGGCATCTCCGGCGCCTACGTGACGCCGGAATAGTCGGCGGACCACACCGATGGACTCGGTCGGCGACGCGTTGTTCCGTCCGGTCAGGACGGGCAACGCGTTCGAGGAGACGGTGGAACGGCTGCTCCAGGCGATCAAGCTGGGCGTCGTTCCGCCGGGCGAGCGGCTGCCGGCCGAACGTGACCTGGCGACCCGGCTCAACGTGAGCCGGGTGACGTTGCGCGAGGCGCTGCATGCCTTGCAGGAATCGGGTTTTGTGGAGTCCCGCCGTGGCCGGTACGGCGGGACCTTCGTCCGCACGGCGTCTCCGCATGCGATGCCGACCTCGGTGTCCCGTGTGGACGACATCGAGGACGCCCTGACCCTGCGGTCCGTGTTGGAGACCGGCGCGGCGGAGTTCGCCGCCGCCCGAGAGTTGTCCGACGAGGACCGATCGCACCTACGAGCTCGACTGGACGAATGCGATCATGCCGCGCTCGATGAGTATCGGCGTAAGGATTCCCGGCTGCACCTGGCGATCGCCGAGCTCAGCGGATCACCGTCGCTGACGGCCGCGGTCGCCGACGTCCGGATGCGCCTGAACGAGCTGCTCGACGGAATCCCGTTGCTGCCCAAGAACATTGAGCACTCCAACCGCCAGCATGCGATTCTCGTCGACGCCATTCTCTCCGGCGACTCATCGGCCGCTCGCAGGGCCATGGCCGAGCACCTCGACGGCACCGCATCGCTGCTCAGGGGCTTTCTCGGCTGACCTTCCGTCACCCGATGTCGTTCACATCCTTGACTTGTGCAGATGGGAGCGCTCTCATAGAGATGTCACCGCGCGGGCCCCCTGCCTCGGCCGGCCGGTGATCCCTGCCGTGACAAGGAGGTCACCGACAGTCATGCGTTCACGCCGACGATTGCTCGCCGCCGCAAGCGCCCTCGCCGTGTTGATACCCGGCGTGGTGGCGGTCGCACTGTCCACTGAGTCCGCCTCGGCGGCGCCCGCGCCGCCCGCCGGTTTCACCACCGTCTGGAGCGACGACTTCACCGGCTCCGCCGGTTCCCCGGTCAACGGCTCGAACTGGCTCTACGACCTCGGCCACGGTTACCCCGGCGGAGCGGGCAACTGGGGCACCGGCGAGGTCGAGTCGATGACCAACAGCACGGCCAACGTCTACCTCGACGGCAGCGGCCACCTCGCGATCAAGCCCATCAAGGATGGTTCGGGCAACTGGACGTGGGCCGCGTCGAGACGCAGCGCACCGACTTCCAGCCGCCGGCCGGCGGCGTGCTGCGCATCGAGGCGTCCGTTCAGCAGCCGAACGTCAACACCGCCAACGGTCTCGGCTACTGGCCGGCGTTCTGGGCCCTGGGCGCACCGGCTCGGCCGGCCGCGGCGACGAACTGGCCCAGCATCGGCGAGCTGGACATCATGGAGGACATCAACGGCCGGAGCTCGGAATTCGCGACCCTGCACTGTGGCACCGGTTCCGGCGGGCCGTGCAACGAGACCACCGGTCTCGGATCCGGCGAACGGGCCTGCGGCGGCTGCCAGACCGGCTTCCACACCTACGCCGTCGAGCTCGACTACGGCGCCAACCCGCAGCAGCTGCGCTACTACCTGGACGGCACCAACTTCTTCACCGTCAACGCCAACCAGGTCGACACGACCACCTGGAACAACGCCACCCAGCACGGCTTCTTCGTGATCCTCAACGTGGCGATCGGCGGCGCCTTCCCGGCCGCGTTCGGCGGCGGCCCCACCGCCGCAACGGTTTCCGGGCAGCCGATGCTCGTCGACTACGTCTCCGTGTCCACAAAGGGCGGTGGCGGTGGAAGCACCACGACGTCCAATACCGGCGGCTCTGTCGGCAACGCCTACACGGCCATCCCCGCGGCGAAGTACAGCGCGGCCAGCAGCGGCATCAACGTCGGCCAGCTCGCCAACGGCGCCTGGGCGAAGTACTCCGGCATCGATTTCGGCTCCAGCCCGGCGACCCAGTTCGTCGCCTCGGCGGCATCGGGTGCGGCCAGCGGCGTCAGCGGGCTCGTCGAAGTGCGGCTGGACAGCGTCACGAACGCCCCGATCGGCAGCTTCGCCATCGGCAACACCGGAGGCTGGACCAGCTGGCGGTCCATCCCGGCGAACATCGCCGGCACCACCGGCGTGCACGACGTGTACCTGACGTTCAGCAGCGGCCAACCCGCGCCGTTCGTCGCCATGAACACGTTCACGTTCGGTCACTGAGCTGGGGGTTCGGGTCGGCCCCTTCGACGGCGTAACTTCGCACAGGTGAGCGCTGTGCCGTCGAACGGGGCCGACCCGGGCTTGGTCGGTCCGAACTCGGTCACCTGGCAACTGCATGCCGACCCCGCGATGTGGCTGGCCGGCATCGCCAGCCTGTACCTCCAGTCGTTGCACCCCCTCGCGGCCGCGGGCGTGGTGCAGAACTCGAACTTTCGCGAGGATCCGCTCGGCCGGCTCATGCGCACCGCCAAGTTCGTCTCGATGAGCACATACGCGCCGCTCGACGAGGTGCACGCCGGCGCCGCCAAGGTCAGGGCCGTGCACCGCAGCCTGCGTGGCAAGGACCCTGACACCGGCCGGACGTTCCGCATCGACCGCCCCGACCTGCTGCTGTGGGTGCACTGCGCCGAGGTCGCGATGTTCCTGTCGATCGTGCGCCGCGCCGGTTTTCGGCTGACCAGGGAGCAGGCCGACCGGTATTTCGACGAGCAGCGCCGTTCCGCCGCTCTAGTGGGCCTCGACCCGGATGAAGTGCCCGGCTCTACCGCGCAGATGTCCACTTACCTGCGTGACATGCGTGGTGAACTACGTCGGAGCGAGGACTCGGAGGTCGTCTACGAGTTCCTGCACAAACCGCCGCTGCCCGGGGTGCTCGGCCTGGGCCTGCCGATCTACGAGCCGACGGTCGCCCATCTCGCCTTCTCGCTGCTGCCGCGCTGGGCGATCCGGCTGCACGGGCACAGTGCCTATCCGCCGACTGCGAGCACCGCGATGCTCCGCGCCGTCCGGTCGGCCGCGTTCTTGGTCCCCGCGCCCATCCGCTGGCGGTCTCCCCATGGCTACGTGCCACAGGCGATGCGGCGTCTCGGGCCATCGGTCCGTCCGTCGACGAGGTTGCTGCCGATCGACTGACAGCCGGTTTTCACCCCGTGGGACGACCTTGTCGGTGCGCGGGACCTGACCTAGCGTCGGAGGCGTGGCACAGTCAGACGACCTCCGCACGAGGGCGCACGTTGACAACTGTCACGTCTGCAGCGCGCTGTGTCCCGGCTGACCTCTACGCCCCGCACCTGCCCATACCTGCCCGGCATTGTCGACGCACTTGTGCTTTTCGTCGGTCCACCAGCAGTTCGTCGACCAGCCGGAGGTCCGTCGGCCAACCCGACGTTCGTCGGGCGGACCGCGGTTGGCCGACGGACCGGAAACCCGTAGAAGAGCAGAAGTTCGTCGAAGAGCAGTAGCTCGTCGACGAACCAGCAGTTCGTCGACGAATCGGAAGTTCATCGATGAGTCAGAAGTTCGTCGACCGATCGGACGTTCGGCGACCAGCCGGAAGTTCGGTGATCGGTCGGGTGTTCCTCGTCCAACCGGACGTTCGTCGGGCAGGCGGATGCTCGTCGGTCGGCGGGATGTTGGTCGGCTGGCGGGACGTTGGTCGGCCGAGCGGTAGTTCGTTCGCCGAGCGGCGCTTCGTCGGCGAAGGGGAACTTCGCCGGCCGAGCGGGTGGTGGTCGCTGGTTGACCGGAAGTTCGTCGGTGGAAGGGAACATCGACGGTCTACCGGCCGGCCGTCGGCGAAGGGGAAGTTCGCCGGTCGAGGAGCAGTTCGTCGGAGGAGTGGTCGGCCGCCGACGCAGTCGTTTTCACCCGCCAACAGCCCAGGAGTCGTCATGCCCGCTGTTGTTGTCATCTCCGGCAGTCCGTCGCGGAACTCCAAGACCGCCCGAGTCGCCGAGTACGTCGCGGACCGGCTCGCCGGGGCGGGGCTGGTCACCGAACACCTGAGGCTGCGTGACCTGCCACCGGGTCCGCTGCTGGCGGCCGACACGTCGGACCCGGACATCGCGCGTGCCGCGGAATGCCTGGCCGACGCCGACGGAGTCGTGCTGGCCACACCTACATATAAGGCTGCGTACTCCGGACTGCTGAAAGTGTTCCTCGACCTGCTGCCGCAGTTCGGCTTGTCGGGGAAGACGGTGTTGCCGCTGGCGACCGGCGGAAGCCTGGCCCACGTGCTGGCCCTCGACTACGGACTGCGCCCCGTCATCCAGTCCCTCGCCCCGCGGCACGTGATCCAGAGCTACTTCCTGCTGGAGCGTGACCTCCAGGTCGACACCGATGGCGGCCTGTCCATCAATGCCGACGTCGAGCATGTGTTCAGCGACATCGTCGAAGAGTTCCGGCATGCGCTGACCACGGCGTCGCCGTACCAGCGCACCGCTTAGACCAGTTTGCTCAGCGCGGTGACCAAGGCCTGCACGGCGGCGGGATAGGCATGGCCCGGGGGAGTGGCGTAGCCGATGACCAGCCCGGGCGGCGCCGAGCGACGGCGTGCGTAGGCGGACAGCAGATGGGCGCCGACGCCGTGGTCGGTGAGAACCGCCTGGACGTTGTTCTCCTCGACTCCATCGGGAAGCAGCAATGTGATGTGCAGGCCGGCGGCGATGCCGAACGGCCGGACCTGGGGCACGGTCGTGGCGAGTGCGCTGAGCAGGTAGTCGCGCCGCTTCCGGTAGTGCGTGCGCATTCGACGAAGGTGACGGTCGAGCCCTCCGCTGTCGACGAGGTGGGCGAGGGCCAACTGCTCGAAGGTCGGACACTGCCGTTCCGACAACAGACGGATCCGGACGATCGGCTCGATGAGGTGCTCGGGGACCGCGAGCCACGCCATCCGCATCGCCGGCGCCAGCGACTTGCTCGCCGTGCCGGCGTAGATGACGTGCTCGGGGGCCAGGCCCTGGATCGCTCCGATCGGCTGACGGTCATAGCGGAACTCGCCGTCATAGTCGTCTTCGATGACAACGGCGTTGTTGTCCCGCGCCCAGTCGACCAGCGCACCTCGCCGGGCCGGGTGCAGTCGTGTGCCCCACGGCAACTGATGTGAGGCGGTGACCAGAACACCGTCAGCCCTGGGAAGTTCGTCGACAACGAGACCGTCGTCGTCGAGCCGGACGGTCTCCGTCCGCAGTCCGGCGTGTTCGATCGCCTCGGCGTGGAACGGCAGGCCGAAGTCCTCGACGGCCATCGTCCGACCGCCGCGTTCGCGCAGTGCGGCGGAGATGAGCCGCAGGCCGTTTGTGAACCCAGTACACACGACAATTGCCTGTGAACTGATGCGCACACCACGGACGCGGCCCAGGTAGTCGGCCAGCGCGCGACGCAGCTCGGGGTGTCCACGGGGATCGCCGTAGCGCAGGTCATCGTCGGCGGCGACCGTGACGGCGTGCCGCAACGCCGACGCCCACGTCGACCGCGGGAACTGGCTGACATCCGGGTTGCCCGGCGCCAAGTCGTACCGAACCGAGAAGTTCGACGTACTTCTCGATTGCGTGCGAGTTCGAGCGCCCGGCACGGCCGCGACCTCGGTGTGCGTCCGAGACCGGCTCGTCAGGTATCCCTCGGCGAGCAGCTGCTCGTAGGCCTGCACGACCGTCCCGCGGGAGAGCCCGAGGTCCGCCGCCAACGCGCGAGAAGACGGCAGCTGGGTGCCTGCCGCCAGCCGACCGGATCGGATAGCCTCGCGCAGCGACCGCTCCAGCGCCGCCCGGCGACCGACCCCCGGCTCCAGGTCGAGGTGCAGCTCGAAGCCGCCGCTGGTCCATGATTTCGGCATCAAGCTGGATCATACGAGTGGACCAGTTCCGGGCTAGCGTCGTGACCGTGAGTTCTGACGAGTACGTGACGCATCTGCCCCGGATCGACGTCGCCAAGGAGGCCTCGGCCGCCTATCGCGCGATGCTGCTGGTGAGCAAGGCCTCCCACGACGGCGTCGATCCCGTCCTGGCCGAGCTGATCAAGATCCGCGCCTCCCAGATCAACGGCTGCGGCTTCTGCATCGACATGCACGCCACCGACGCCCGCAAGCACGGCGAGAACGAGCGCCGCATCTACGCGCTGCCGGCGTGGCGGGAGCTGTCGTTCTACACGGCCCGTGAGCGGGCGGCGCTCGCGCTGACCGAGGAGGGCACGCTGCTGGCCGAGGGCGGGGTCAGCGACGAGACGTGGGCCGAGGCCGAGAAGCAGTTCAGCCAGGCCGAGCTGGCCCAGATCATCGCCATGATCGCCACCATCAACGCGTGGAACCGGATCAGCGTGATCAGCCGGAACCAGCCGCCGGCCCTCGGCGGCGCCGAGTGAGCAAGCTGGCCGCGCACGCCGAGACGTTGCGCGCACTGCACCAGCGGGGCAACCCGCTGGTGCTGCCCAACGTCTGGGACGCGGCGACCGCGGGCCTGGTCGCCGAGGCGGGCTTTCCCGTGGTCGCCACATCGAGCCACGCCGTGGCCGAGAGCCTCGGCTTCCCCGACGGCGAGAAGGCGCCGGCCGACGAGGTGTTCGCGGCCGTCGGCCGTGTCGCCAAGGCCGTCGACCTCCCGGTGACCGCCGACGTCGAGGCCGGTTATGGCCTCGACGCCGAGCAACTGGTGGCCGCGCTGCTCGAAGCCGGCGCGGTCGGCATCAATCTGGAGGACACCGACCACACCGCCGCCGACGGTCTCCGTCAACCCGCCTGGCAGGCCGAGCGCCTCGCGAACATCCGCAAGGCGGCCGACGCTGCCGGCGTGCCGGTGGTCATCAACGCCCGGGTGGACGTCTTCATCCGAACCGGTGACGCGGCCAAGCACGCTGACGTCTTCGCCGAGGCCGTCGAGCGAGCCAAGCGCTACCTCGACGCCGGCGCCGACTGCGTTTACCCGATCGTGCTGTCCGACCCGGAGCTCATCGCCGAGTTCGTCCGACAGGTCGACGCCCCGGTCAACATCATGTTCAAGCCGACGGGCCCGACGGTGAGCGAGCTGAGCGCCCTGGGGGTCGCCCGGATCAGCCTGGCCACCGGAGTGTGGCGGGCCAGCCTCCAGGCTGTCCGGGACGTGCTCGCCGGCCTGCGTTAACTCCCGACCAGCTGCCAGCCGCCGAACGGGGCGTCCCCGCCGGCGGCTGTCTGCTTGTCCACGGCCAGTTGACCGCCCGCACTCATGGCCAACAGCACCACAAAACCGGCGTGGTCGACGGCCGCCGTCGGCAGCCCGACGAACAGCCCGCCGAGATCCGACCAACCACCGAACCCGCCGTTGGCCGAGGTCTGCCGCGCAGAGCTCACGCCGCCGCCCCCGTTCCGGGTGAACACCATCACCCGCGCGTCCGCACCGGCCGGCGCCGTGACGAGTGCGGGCTGCCCGACGCCGGCTTGCCCGCCGAGCACTACCGGAGACGGCTTCCAATCGCCGTCCGGCGAGGCCTGCACAGACGCCTCGACCGACGCACTGCCGGCCTGCCGGTAGAAGACCTCCAGCCGGCCGTCCTGGTCGATCGCGGGCGTGGGCGCGCTGGCCGGAGGGCCGGACGGGAACGACGAGTCCGCCGTGAACGAGCTGTTCGGCGACGGCTGGAACCAGTGCAGAATGCCGGTCTTCGTGCTCGCGAATACCTCGATCCGGCCGCTGTCGGTCGTCACGGCGGCCGGGTCCTCCTGAATGTCGCTGCCGCCGAGATCCACCCAATCGCTGAAGACGCCGTCGGCCTGCTCGAACGAGGTGCTCACACCACCTCCACCATTGCGCACGAAAATCTCGATCCTGCCGTCCCCGTTCTTCGCGGCGACGGGCGCGCCGACCTGAAGTTGGGAGTCCGGGCTGCCGGCGTTCGGATTGCCCAGCGACGACCACCGCGTCGACCACGCGCCGTTGGGAGAAGTCTGTGCCAACTCCACAAGTTCGCCGGAGTCCGCTCGGCGGGCGAAAACGTCGAGTCGGCCGTCCTTCTCGTTCGCGACGGCGACGCCCGGCTCCAGCGATCCACCCGGGCTGCCCAGGTCGACCGGCCCGGTCCAGGCCCCCGTCGACGCCTGCGACCAGACAAGCAGGTTGCCGCCACGCACGGCGAATGCCTCCAGCCGTCCGTCCTGGTCGTGCCCGACCCAGTTGGTCCCGGTCGGCCAGCGGTAGTACATCCGCTGGCTCCAGTCCGTGTAGTCCTGGGAGTCGATCTCCCACGTCGCCGAGTCGAACGGCTTGTACGCCTGGAAGGTGGCGTTCTTGGCCGCACGAGCCCCGGGCGTGAGGTTCACCGGTGCGCCGCCGATGTTGTAGTCGCGGAACTCCTCCAGCGAGATCCGGTCGTACGTGGTCTGCCGGGTGTACCTGCCCAACGCCTCGGTCGCAAACCGAGCGGCCATCACGTGGTCGGTGTGGTCGTTGAAGATCCACGCGCCGATCCGTTCCCGGGCATCCGGAGTGGTGTCCTGCACCCGAACCGCGGTCGGCGCGAACAACTGGTAGAGGGCCACGAGCGCGTTGACCGTGTCGGCCCGGTTGTAGCTGTAGCTGCGCTGCACCACGCCGTCCGTCGGCACGAGCGTGTCGGTGCTGAAGTTCGGCACGTCGCCGAAATACAGGTGGTACAGCGAGCCTCCGATCTGGGCGTCGCCGTCCTCGGGCAGGTCGAGGAACACGAGCTTGACCGACGGCTTCGCGCGCAGCGTGTACAGCTCGCCGAAGTCGCCGCCGGTGACGTCCACCAGAGAGCCGTCCCAGACGTCGGCCACGTCGGCCATCTGCGCGTATGCGGCTCGGACGCCCTGCTGACGGCATTGCGCGTAACGCTCACGGCTGAGGTCGCCGAGGTGGTTGCCGCCGTCGTTGGGCGGCTTCGGGCAGTACGGGTCGTCGGGATCGTTGGCCGGGTCGCCGTCGAAGGCGTTCTCGCCGGCCGTCAGGAAGATCGTCGCGGTCGGCACGCCGGCTCGGATGCCGCCGGCCACGTCGGGATTCATGAACAAGATGTCGTCGTCCTCGTGCGCGACGACATTCACGAACGCGGTGGCCCGAATGACCGGAGCGGTCGCCCCGATCGCCGGCTGCGCGATCGTCACGAGCGGCGCGGCCAGGGCCAACGCCACCCCCAGTGCTCGCAACTTCACAGTGTTTTCACCCACGACCGGATGACGCTACGGATCCTGCGCCGGCCCGGCGACGGTTTTCCCCGAACACCCGGGACGGGGCCGCATGCCGTCACCGCCTAGGATCGAGGGTCTCTGGTGCGTGTTCGGCCAGCTCAAGTTGCCCGCGACCGATGGCAAGAGGGTTCACCCGTGTTGACGATGCAGGACGCGTTGCTCGCGTTGCAGAAGTACTGGACCGACCGGGGCTGCATGGTCGTGCAGCCGTTCAACACCGAGGTCGGGGCCGGTACCGCCAACCCTGCCACGGCGCTGCGGGTGCTCGGTCCCGAGCCGTGGCACGTCGGCTACGTCGAGCCCAGCGTGCGGCCCGACGACGCCCGCTACGGCGAGAACCCGAACCGGCTGCAGATGCACACCCAGTTCCAGGTGATCCTCAAGCCGGACCCGGGCAACCCGCAGGAGATGTACCTGGGCAGCCTCGAGGTGCTCGGCATCGACATCGACGCCCACGACATCCGGTTCGTCGAGGACAACTGGGCGTCGCCGGCGCTGGGCGCGTGGGGCCTGGGCTGGGAGGTCTGGCTGGACGGCCTGGAGATCACCCAGTTCACCTACTTCCAGCAGGCCGGCGGCCTGACGCTGGACCCGGTGTCGGTGGAGATCACCTACGGCATCGAGCGCATCCTGATGGCCCTGCAAGGCGTCGGCCACTTCAAGGACATCGCGTACGCGCCCGACATCTCCTACGGCGAGGTGTTCGGCCAGTCCGAGTACGAGATGAGCCGCTACTACCTGGACGACGCCGACATCGAGGTCAACCACCGGCTGTTCGACGAGTACGCCACCGAGGCCCGGCGCATGATCGCCGAGCGGCTGCCGGTGCCGGCGTACGTGTACGTGCTCAAGTGCAGCCACGCGTTCAACGTGTTGGACGCCCGCGGCGCGATCAGCACCACGGAGCGCGCCAAGGCCTTCGGCCAGATGCGCACCCTGACCAGGCAGGCCGCCCAGCTTTGGGCCGAGCGCCGCGAGGAGATGGGGCACCCGCTCGGCGTCGTCGAGCCGCCGGCCGCCGCGCAGCTGCCGGCCGAACTTCCGACCGTCGACGCGCCTTCGACGCTGCTGTTCGAGATCGGCGTCGAGGAGCTGCCGCACGTCGAGGTCGTGCGCAGCGCCGAAGCCGTCCGCGAGGCGCTGACCACCAAGCTCGCCGGCACTCGTCTCGGCCACGGTGACATCACCGTGCACGCGACGCCGCGACGCCTCGTGCTGCTGGTCGACGACGTGCAGCCGCGTGAGCCCGACGCCGAGCGCACCGTGCGTGGTCCCCGCGCGACGGCGGCGTTCGACGCCGACGGCAACCCGACCAAGGCCGCCCAGGGCTTCGCCCGCGGCCAGGGCATCGCGCCCGAGGAGCTGCTCCGCATCGACGTGGACGGCGTCGAGCACGTGGGCGTCGTGAAGACCGACATCGGCCGCGGCGCCGTCGAGGTGCTCAGCGAGCTGCTCGGCCAGATCGTCGCCGAACTGCGAGCCGACAAGAACATGCGGTGGCGTGACGCCGGCCTGTCGTTCACGCGGCCGGTGCGCTGGCTGGTCGCGCTGCTCGGCGAGACGGTCGTCCCGGTGGCCGTGTCCTCGCTGTCCAGCAGCCGCTTCACGCGCGTGCACCGGACCGCGCAGGAGCCCGAGGTCGAGGTCGCCTCGGCCGACGGTTACGTCGACTTCCTCGACGGCCACGACATCGTGCTCGACGGCGCGGTCCGCCGTGAGCAGATCATCGCCCGCGCCACGGAGCTGGCCGCCGAGGCCGGCGGCACCGTGGACTTCGAGGGCGAGGCCGCCCTGGTCGACGAGGTCACCAACCTCGTCGAGCAGCCCAACCCGATCCTCGGCTCGTTCGCCGCCGACTACCTCGAACTGCCGAACCAGATCCTGACCACGGTGATGCGCAAGCACCAGCGCTACCTGCCGGTCCGCGGCGCGGACGGCCGGCTGCTGCCGAACTTCGTCGCCGTGGCCAACGGCTCGTGTGACGTCGACCTGGTGCGCGCCGGCTACGAGTCGGTGCTGCGGGCCCGGTACGAGGACGCCGCGTTCTTCTGGCGGGCCGACCAGAAGCGCTCGCCCGAGCAGCACAAGACCGGGCTGGCCAAGCTGACGTTCGAGGAGCGGCTGGGCTCGGTCGCCGACCGTGCCCAGCGCATTGCCGGCGTGGCCGCCGACCTGGCCGACATCGTCGGCCTCGACGCCGCCGAGCGCACCACGCTGGACCGCGCCGGTGAGCTGGCCAAGTTCGACCTGGCGACGCAGATGGTGATCGAGCTGTCCAGCCTGGCCGGCACCATGGCCCGCGAGTACGCGCTGCGGGCCGGCGAGACCGCCGAGGTGGCGCAAGCGCTTGCGGAGATGGAGCAGCCGCGGACCGCCGGCGGCGCGCTGCCGGCCAGCGTGCCCGGTGCGCTGCTCGCCCTGGCCGACCGGCTCGACTCGCTGGCCGGCCTGTTCGCCATCGGCGCCACCCCGACCGGCAGCTCCGACCCGTTCGCGCTTCGCCGCGCCACCCTCGGCGTTGTCAGCATCCTGCGGGCGTTCCCGCAGCTCAGGGCCGTCACCCTGAAGCAGGGGCTGGCCGCCGCAGCTCGCCGTGTCGCCGCCCAGGGCGTCGAGGTACCGGAGAAGGCGCTCGCCGACGCGCACGAGTTCAGCGTCCGCCGCTACGAGCAGCAGCTGCTCGACGCCGGTCACGAGCACCGGCTCGTGCAGGCGGTGCTGCCGCTCGCCGACACCCCGGCCGACGCCGACGCCGCGCTGGCCGAGCTGGAGCGGCTCGGCGACGACGCCGACTTCGCGGCTCTCGCCGCCGCGCTCCAGCGGGTCCGGCGGATCGTGCCGGCCGGCACCGACGCCGGCTACGACTCGTCCCGGCTGGTCGAGCCGGCCGAGATCGCCCTGCACGAGACCGTCGACAAGGTCGCCGCGCAGTTCGGCTCGGACACCACCGGCCTCGCCGAGTTCGTCGGCATCGCCTCGCCGCTGACCGGCCCCGTCAACGCGTTCTTCGACGACGTGCTCGTGATGGCCGAGGACCCGGAGCTTCGCAGGGCCCGTCTCGGCCTGCTGGCGACGATCAACTCCCTCGCCGACGGCGTCCTCGACTGGCGCGCCCTCTGACCACCCGGTCGTGACGACGGCTCCGCCTCCTTCGGGAGGCGGGGCCGTTTTCGTTCAGCCTTCGCTCGACCCGTCTCCGTCGAGGTTGCCGCCGGCCGCCTCGATCACACCGTTGAGGGCATGCCGCACGCGGTCCGAAATGGACTCCGGATCCGGTTGGCCGGCGTCCAGCCAGGCCATGATCGTCTCCGACAACACGAGGGGGATGCAGTTCGCGGCCCAGGTCGCCCACACCGGGTCGTCGATCCGGCCGGCGATCTGCTCGTGGGTGGCGCTGGCCATGCCGCGGCGCAGCTCTTCCACCTCGGCGCGGAACTCCGGCTCGCGAGCGGCGTGCCGGAACAGCAGGCGGAAGCCGTCCGGCTCGGCCGCGGCGGCGGCGATGAACGCGTGCAACGTGCTTATGTCGATCTTCTCGGCCTGCGCGGCCACCGCGATCAGGTCGCCGATCCGTTCCAGGGCCTGCCGATAGAGGTCCCGCTTCGAGTCGAAGTGCCGGTAGACGATCATGCGGCTGATACCGGCCTCGTGGGCGACGTCGTCCAGGCTCGTCGCGGCGAATCCGGCCCGCGCGAACGCCGTCGTCGCCGCCGCCAGGATCTGCTCCCGCCGCTGCGCTCGTGGCAGTCGTTCGCTGCGCTGTCCCGTCACGTGCACTGTCCTACCAGGTCGCCGATGTTGACAGGCGTGTGTATATTTCAAAGTATACGTAGCCTGGGGAGGGACGATGACCGCACTGCCGCAGCTGCCGTTCGTCGACGGCGGCCTGCTCGAACCGTCACCGCAACTGCTGAAGCTTCAGGCCGAGGGGCCCATCACCCGCATTCGCACGCAGATCGGCGACGAGGCGTGGCTGGTCACCCGCTACGACGAGGTTCGCGAGCTGTTCGCCGACCCGCGTCTGGGCCGCTCGCACCCGAATCCGGAGGAAGCTGCCCGTACGACCAACTCCGTCCTGGTCGGCGGCGCCGTCGAGGACGACAACGAGGACGAGAACCACGCCATGATGCGGGCGATGCTCATGCCCGCCTTCTCGCCGCGGCGGATGCGGGCGATGCGCCCCCACGTCCAGGGGATCGTCGACACCGTCATCGACGGCATGCTCGCCGACGGCGGTCCCGTCGATCTGCACGAGCGGTTGTCCATGCCGCTGCCCGTACTGGTCATCTGCGCCCTGCTCGGCGTGCCTTACGAGGACCGGGACGACTTCCGCGCCTGGTCCGATGCTGTCGGCGACATCGTCGACGGCGCTCGCTCCGCCGCCGGTTGGGAGAGCCTCAACGCGTACATGAAGGGGCTCATCCATCGGAAGCGGTCCGAGCCCGGCGACGACCTGATCAGCGACCTCGTCGCCGACTACGGCGACCGGGTCGGCGACGAGGAGCTGTCCGCCCTGTGCGCCGGCCTGCTGTTCGCCGGCCACGAGACCACCATGGTCCGCATCGACGTCGGCACCGTGCTGTTCTTGACCAATCCCGACCAGCGCGAGGCCTACGTCCAGGACGAGAAGCTGGCCGCCTCCGCCATCGAGGAGGTCCTGCGTCGCAGCATGACCGGCGGTGGCGGCCTGCTCCGCTACGCCCGAGAGGACATCGAAGTCGGCGGCACCACGATCAAGGCCGGCGACGCCGTCCTGCTCGGCGCCGGCGCCGCCAACCACGACGAACGGGTCTTCGCCGACGCCGTGCACTTCGACATCTCTCGCCCGTCCAACCAGCACCTCACCTTCGGCCACGGCGCCCGCTACTGCATCGGCGCCAACCTGGCCCGCCTCGAACTCCAGATCGTGTTCGACGCCCTGCTCCGCCGAATCCCCACCCTGCGCCTCGCCGTCCCGGTGGAGGAGATCAAGCTGCGCGTCAACCAGCTCGGCGGCGGTCTTGTCGCAGTGCCGGTCACTTGGTGACCGTCGAATGACGTTCCGGTGCCGGCCGCCATCTGGCGAGCCGCACCCGGCCGGGCGTTGCCCCGTAGTTCGCCGAACTTCTCGATTCCGCCGCAGTCGAGAAGTTCGGCGGCCTGGAGAACCTCGCCGAAGGTGAGACCTTCGCCGAAGTCGGGGAGTCCGGCGAGCTTGAGAACTCCGCCGAAGTTCGGGAGTTCGGCGAAATTGAGAACTTCGCCGGAGTTGGGGAGTTCCGCGAACTTGAGAAACTTCGGCGAAGTTGAGGAAAGCGGCGGCAGAGTGGGTCGGCGCGGGTGGAGGTCCCGGAATCAGGCGGGGTGGGTGAGGGCCGCGCGGACGATGTGGAGGAGATCGTCGGCGGAGAGGCCGAGGTCCGCGGTGGCGGCGGCGAACTGGCGGGCGGCCTGCTGGGCGCGCTGGAGGCTGTGCTCGCCGGCGGGGCTGACGAAGGTGCCGGCGCGTCCACGGGTCTGGACGAGGCCGGCCTCCTCGAGTTCGCGGTAGGCGCGGGCGACGGTGTTGACGGCGAGGCCGAGATCGGCGGCGAGCTGCCGGACGGTGGGCAGGCGGGTGCCGACGGCCAGGGTGCGCTCGGCGATCTGACGGGCGAACTGCGACTTGACCTGCTCGTACGGCGGAACGGGTGACGCGGTGTCGAGCTGGATCACCGGGCCACCGGGACCTTCGGCGTCAACGGCTCGTGGGCCATCGCGAAAACCGAGATCACAGCCGAAACGGCTGTGTACACAGTTAACAACCAGATCGACGACGAGGTCGACATCGTCACCAGCGCCAGCAGCACGGGGTAGGCGACGGCGGCGTGGCGGGCGTCGTGGACGCGGAGCAGGTCGTCGGCCTGGAGGGAACCGAGGTCGACGGCGATGGGGGCGCGGGTGAGGGCGCCGTGCAACGAGGCGTAGGTGACGGCGGCCAGCAGTGCGACGCCGACGAGGAAAACGACGGCGAGCTGAATATCGCCGCGGGTGAGAAGTGCGGCGAAACCGAGAAGTGCGGCGCCGGTGTAGGAGACGGCCAACAGGACGCGGGTGCGGCGGCCGACGACGGCGTTGAAGTCGACGGGCTCGAAACGGTCGACGTGCTCCCGCTGGGTGGCGGCGACGCGAGCGTCGCCGACGCGCTGGACAACGAGGGCGATACCGGCGGCGAGGGCGACGAGCGCGGTCAGCGCCATCGGCCAGATCAAGGCGGTCGAACCGAGCAGGAACTGCGTGATCCGAAGGGCGAGGATCACGGCGACCAGGCCGACACCGAGATGGACGGCCCGCCGGCGGACGAGAAGGCGACCGAGCAGCAGGCCGTGGGGCCCCAGGTCCACGCCGCGATAGCGCTGCGTCCACGAGTCGACGTATCCCACGGAGCTCCTCGGCATTGAGTGCGACCGGTTTGACATGTGACTGTCATCACCGTATCGGACCAGCGGCTCCGCGTCGCCCGTCGGACGTAGGTCAATACACCCGGCGTCAAGCCCCGAATACACCCGAACGCCTCAGGTGATCTCCAGCACACCGGCCGGGTCGAGCGGGATCTGCCGCAGCACGAGGCGACTCCGCAGCTCACGGACCCCGTGCTCGCGCTTGAGCCGCTCGATCAACTCCTCGAATTCGGCGGTGTCGACGCAGGCCATCCGCAGCTGGTAGTCGTACTCCCCGGTCACGTGCGCGGCCGAGAAGATCTGCGGAAACCGGCGCAGTCCCCGCTCGAACTCGGCGCCGGACACGCCGTCTCGCAGCCGCGCCTCGGTGACCAGCACCAACGGCCGGCCGAGGGCGGCGAAGTCGAGGTCCGCGCGGTAGCCGCGCAGGAGCCCCGACCGCTGGAGTCGACGCACCCGGTCGGCGACGGCGTTGGCGCTCAGACGGACGGCCCGACCCAGCTCCTGATACGTGACCCGGCCGTCGTGCAGGAGCACGGTGAGGATCTCCCGGTCGACGGCGTCCACTGCGACTTCCGAAGTCATAACGTCAATCTACCGAGGAGATCGCGGCCGATCACGGCCTAGTGCCGAGAATTCCGCGACAAATGCGGCGGGATTGCTGAGAGGGTCGAAGTCATGGGGCCCGACCTGCTCAAACTCCTCCTGACGCCCACCCTGATCATCGCCGCCACCCTCCTCCAACGCCGCTGGGCGACGCTGTTCGGCGGCCGCCTCGTCGGCCTCCCGCTGACCGCCGCGTCCTCGCTCGCGCTGCTGACCGTCCGCGAAGGCGAGACCTTCGCCGTCCAGACGGCGATCGCGACCCTGTCCGGCCAGTTGGCGATCGCCGCCTTCTGTCTCGGCTACGCCCGCACGGCGCTCGCCCACCGCTGGTCGATCGCGCTGCCGATCGCCATCTGCTGCTACGCGATCGCCGCGCTCACGCTGAGCCTGCACGACTTCTCCTTGCCGGTACTGGAATTTCTTGTGCCGACGGGTCTTGCGGCGACGCTGGCGGCCTGGCCGGCTCTGACGCCGCGCGAGGTTCTGTCCCTGCCGTGGGAACTTCCGGCCCGCATCGCCGTCGCCACGGTCATGACGACGTCGGTCCTCGCGACCGCCACGATGGTCGGGTCGAGAACGATCGGCCTCGTGGCCTCTTTCCCTTTGTTCGCAGCACTGTTCGCCGCGCACGGGCATCATGGGGCCGGCGGCCCGGTGGCGGTCATCTCGCTGCGCTCGGTCGTAGTCGGAGCTTTCACATCCTCGGTGTTCTTTCTCACGATCGCGAGCACCCTGTCGTTGTTGGGCGCCCTCGCCGCGTTCCCGCTTGCCGTGGCGGCAACGGTGTTCGCGCACATTGCGGTCAACCTATTCACCTATGGATCGAATCACGGCGATTCCTGTATTGGACGCATGAACGAGCGGCAACTAGCTTCCAGTGCATGACCGTGACCCATGCGCCCGAAGATCAAGCACATCGCCGTGGCAGCAAGGGATTCCGTCGCATCAATCTCGGCCTGTTCGCCGCCGGCCTGGCCACGTTCATGGTCCTCTACTGCGTGCAACCGCTGCTTCCCTTGTTCGCCAAGGACTTCCGGCTCACGCCCGCCGAGTCGAGCCTGGCGATCTCCATCGCCACCGGCATGTTGGCCCTGGCGATCGTGCCGCTGAGCATGCTTTCCGAGCGGTGGGGTCGAATGCCGGTCATGACGGCGTCGCTGTTCGCCACGGCGCTGCTCCAGATCGCCGTCGCCTTCAGCCCGAACTTCACGGTCATGTTGGCCTTGCGGGCGTTGCAGGGCCTGGCGGTCGCCGGCCTGCCTGCCGTCGCCATGGCCTATCTCGCCGAGGAAGTACACCGAGGATCACTCGGATTCGCCGTCGGCCTCTACATCGGCGGCAACAGCATCGGCGGCATGGCCGGCCGCGTGATCACGGGCCTGGTCACCGATCTCGGCGGCTGGCGCTGGGCGCTCGGCGCTGTCGGCGTGACCTCGCTGGCCTGCGCCCTGCTGTTCCGCGCGGTGATGCCGTCCTCGTCGAACTTCAACCAGAAGCCGATCGGGATGCGCTCGCTGGGCCGCTGCTTCCGGGACAGCGGTCTGGTGCGCCTCTACCTGATCGGCATGCTGCTGATGGGCAGCTTCGTCACGATCTACAACTACCTCGGCTTCCGCCTCACGGCCGCCCCTTTCGGCCTGTCGCAGGCGATCGTCGGCCTGATCTCCGTCGCCTACCTCGCCGGCACGGTCAGCTCCCCGGTCGCCGGTCGGCTGGTCGACCGCTACAGCCGGCGCCAAGTGCTGTGGGGAACGGCGCTGGTCAGCCTGGCCGGCCTCGGCCTGATGCTCTTCGACAACATCGTGCTCGTCGTCCTGGGACTGCTGCTGCTCACCGCCGGCTTCTTCGCGGGCCACACGGTGGCCAGCGGCTGGGTCAGCGCCCGCGCGGCCCATCCGGCGCAGGCGGCCGCCGCCTACCAGTTGTGCTACTACCTGGGCAGCAGCGTCGGCGGATCCGTTGGCGGGCTTGCCTTTTCGGGCGGCGGCTGGGCCGAGGTCACGGTGTTCACGGCCGCGTTGACGCTGGGCATGCTGGCGCTGGGACTGAGCCTGCGCAAGCTGGCGCCGGCCGCGCGGAACCTCGTCCGCACACCGGTCACCGTGTGATCAGCGGCCCGATGTCCTCGGGGCCGCCGGGCTCGCCGAGCGCGACGCCCTGACCGGCGTCCACGCCGATCTCCCGCAGCCACGCCACATCGTCCAGGGTGTCCACGTTCTCGGCGATCACCTGCATGCCCATCTGATGGGCCAGCGACACGGTGTTCCACGAGACCGTCGCCGGAATCGTCTCCCGCTCCCCGTTGGCCTGGGCAACCACCAGATCCCGGCTCTTGAGCGCGGTCAGAGGTCGGGCCGCCAGGTGCTCCGGCGGGTGCCCCGACAGCCCGGAGATGCTGAAGGTGATGCCGCGTTCGGCGAGCAGGATCATGTCCTCCTCCTGCTCGTCGCCTTCGCCGTCGAGGGCGTCGGGCTCGAGCTCCAGCCGCAGCAGATTGCCGTCGAGACCGCTGTCGGCCAACGCCCGCAGCACGTTCGGCAGGAAGTCGGGGTCGCGCGCCTGCCGCGGCGGCATCTTCACGCTCACGACCGGGGCGCGCTCGCCGAACTCCAGCTGCCATTCGCGCGCCTGCCGGCACACCTCCAGCAGCAGCCACTCGGACAGCCGCACCACCAGCCCGGTGCGCTCGGCCAAAGCCAGGAACTCCGCCGGCGGCAGCACGCCGTGCTCCGGGTGATCCCAGGCCAGCTGCGCCTCGACGGCCATCAGACGGTTGTCGCCGAGGGCGCGAATCGGCTGGTAGATGACGGTGAACTCGCCGTTGTCCAAGGCCACGGGCATGGTCAGCGCCAGCTGAAGCTGCGCGCGGTCACGGTCGCAGCGCTGCTTGTCGAACAGGGCCCACTGCGCCTTGCCGCCCTGCTTGGCCCAGTGCAGCGCCATCGTGGCGTCCCGCAGCAGTTCCGCCGGCTGTTCCCGACCGACCGCCCGCTCCACGATGCCCGCGCTGGCGTGCACGGACAGCCGGTGCCCGAGCACCGTCACCGGCTCGTTGATCAGCCGCATCGCCTCCTCGACGAGCGGCGTCACGGTCCGGGTGCCCTCGGACTCCTCGATCAGCAGCGCGAACTCGTCGCCGCCGAGCCGGGCGGCCAGCATCTTGTTGTCTTCGGCGTGATAGCGCAGCTTGGTGCCCAGCTTGAGCAGCACCTCGTCGCCGACCTCGGGGCCGAGCCCGTCGTTGATGGCGGCGAACCCGTCAATGCCGAAGACGCACAGCGCGACCCGCCGCGGCCGGTCCACACGTCCGAGCACGCTGTCCAGCCGGGCCATGAACGCCGTCCTGGTCGGCAGGCCGGTCAGCGGGTCCTGCATGCCGAGCGTGGCCATCGCCTGGTTCGCGTAGTGCAGCTCGGTGGCGTCCTCGACCATCGCCACCTGGTACGTGGCCACGCCCGTGGAGTCACGCACCGCGGACACGGTGACGTTGGCCCACAGCATGTCGCCGTCCTTCTTCAGCAGCCGCTGCCGGCTGCGGAACGACGGGTACTCGCCGCGGAACAGGCGGTCGTAGCGCTGGAGGGTGTCGGGGATGTCGTCCGGGTGCAGGATGTCCGCGCCGGTCAGCCCGTTGAGCTCCTCACGGCTGTAACCGAGCAGCTCCTGCAGCGCCTGGTTGGACTCGAGGATGTTGGAGTCGAAGTCCCCGATGGCCAGCCCGATCGGCGCCGAGTCGAACACGGCCAGGAAGCGGGACTCGCTGTCCTGTAGCCGCCGCTGCGCCACATCCGTGGCCAGCCACATGGCCTGCTTGATGACCTCCTGCTCCTCGAAGGTGCGCTCGCGCAGCGCCTCCGAGTAGCCGGTGCTGAGCCGTCCGAGCAGCTGGACGACCCGGTCCAGCAGCTTGAGGTCCTCGCTGGAGATGCCGGCCGGCCGCACCAGGCCGGTGCCGAGCAGCTGCAGTGTGCGGCCGAGCGCCTCCGGGGCGGTGAAGTGGGCGTTGACCAGCCGGGCCCCGACCTCGATCGCCGGCTCGGGGTCGAACGGCTCGCTGACCAGCGCGGTCAGCAGGTTGCCGGACAGGTCCAGCAGGAAGTCCTCGATCTCGCGCCGGGACATCGGCACGTAGCTGGTGTCGATGATGGCCGCGGCCCAGCCCTCGGCGAACTCGCGCAGTTGGGCGCTGCGACCGTCCTCGGTCATCGCCACCTCGCTCGTTCCGGCATCCCGGCCGGTAAGTGTATTCGGCATCGGCTACGGCTTCGCCGCCACCACTCCGTAGACGAGCGAACTCTCCGGGTGACGGCCGACGTCCGCGGCGGAGTCGGGCCGCCACAGCGGCAGATGGACCACACCGGGCGGCACCGGCTCGAAGCCGGCGATGATGCGCAGCAGGTCGTCGGCGGTGCGCAGGTGCAGCGGCTCCATGGTGTCCTGCACGATGTCGCCGACCGTCTGGGCCTCGGCGAGCAGCGCGCCGTCCGCGCCGGTGAAGCTCGGATGGGACAGCGCGACGTGGCTGCCGGGCGCCAGCGCGTCCCGGTAGCGGCCCATCAACCGCGCCGGGTCGGCGCTGTCCGGGACGAAGTGCAGCATCAGCAGCGTCAGCACGGCGACCGGCCGGTCGAAGTCGATCAGCGCCCGGACCTCCGGCGCGCCCAGCACCCCCTCCGGCGAGCGGAAGTCGCCCAGCACCGCCGTGGCCAGCTCGTTCTCTTGCAGCAGTGGCTCCGCGTAGGCGATGGCGATCGGGTCGTTGTCCACGTACGCCACGCGGCACTTCGGATCGAGGCCCTGGGCGATCTGGTGCACGTTGCCCACGGACGGGATGCCCGAACCGATGTCCAGGAACTGCGTGACGCCCTGGCCGACCAGATAGGTCACCGCCCGGCGCAGGAAGCTCCGGTTCAGCCGCACGGTGGCGCGCACCTGCGGCATCACCTCGATCAGGCGCTTGGCCAGCTCCCGGTCGGCCGCCGTGTTGCAGCCGCCGCCGAGCAGATAGTCGTACACCCGCGCCCCGCTGGGCCGGGTGAGGTCGATGCGTTTGGGCGCCCATTTCGGTCTGTCCAGCATCGGCACGTCAGCGCTTCCTCGCCACCACGCCGTACATGGCGGCCTCCTCGTCATGGTCGGCGTCCTCGGGGAACTCCGGTCGCCAGCGTGGCACGTACACGATGCCCGGCTCCAGTGGTTCGAAACCTTCGACCAGTGTGGCGACGTCGGCCAGGCCGCGCAGCGTGATCGGCGTCTGGTTGGCGGCGTACAGGTCGTAGACGGTGAGGATGTGGTCGGTGACGGATTCGTGGGTGGGGTGCGACAGGGCCACATAGCTGCCCTCGGGCAGCGCCTCGCGGTACACCGACATCAGCTCGGCCGGCTCGTCCTCGTCGGGGATGTGGTGCAGCAGCGCGAACAGCAGCAGGCCCACCGGCTGGTCGAAGTCGATCAGGTGCTGCACTTCCGGTGACGACAGGACGGCGCCCGGGCGGCGGAAGTCCTCCTGCACCACGGCGGCGAAGTCGTTGTTCTGCAACAGGAGTTCACTGTGGACGACTGCCGTCGGCTCGCGGTCGACGTAGACGACGCGGCAGCGCGGGTCGCGCGCCTGCGCCACCTCGTGCACGTTGCCGACGGTCGGGATGCCGGAGCCGATGTCGATGAACTGGTGGACACCCAGATCGACCAGATGGCGCACGGCGCGGCGCAGGAACGCGCGATTGGCCCTCGTCAGGTACTGCACCTCGGGCATCGCCTTGATGACCTGGCGTGCCAGCTCGCGGTCGGCCTCGGAGTTGGTGGCCCCGCCGAGAAGGTAGTCGTAGATCCGGGCCGCGTTGGGCGTGTCCAGATCGATGTAGGTGTGAGCCCAGCTCGTGTGGTCAAGCACGGCGCACCTCGTGGTCCGGTGCTGCGAACGGCGCGCACCCTGGCGTTTCGGTGGTAGCCCTCGGGAGTGTAGTGATCGGGGCCGGAACGTCTACCTGCCTTGAGGTGAAACCCCGTCCACACGGGCAGGGTCGTCTCCCTGCGTTGCCGTTACAGCGTCCGATCGGGTGATGTTCGGTGTCCGAAGCACCGTGATCACCACGCCCACGGCGACACCCGCTGTGATCGACACCAGCGCGCGGTCCAGTTCGACGGGCAGCGCCACGATGCTGGTCGAGCTCCACCACTCCGGCAGATCCTGGAGAAAGGCGAGGGCGCCCAGGCCCACCGCGGCCAGCGCCGCGAACCATCGTCCGGTGCTCCGATCGGCCGCCAACAGGGCCACCGCCGCTGCCCCGACCAACCAGGCGAGCACGACCGGCAGGTACTCGTGCGAAAGGACAGTCCACTGATTCTCGGCCTGACGACCGAGAATTGTGGCAATTCCGTGGGTGGCGGCGGCCAGCACCAGCACGGCCGTCGCGACGGCCAGCGGGCGCTGGCTGCGGCGGACAAGGCCCAGCAGCGAGGCGGCGATCGCCAATGACGCCGTGACCAGGATCCACGGTGCGGGCGACGGTCCCGGGATCCAGCGCAGCTCGCCGCGCACCTGGTAGGTCCTGCCGTCCGAGACGAGATCGACCTGCCAGGCCCGGATCAGGTGCTCGTGGCCCGGATCCGACACAACCTGCGACGGAAGTGTTGCGTCACCCCAGTGCGCGTAGTGATCGTGCCACTGCACCGCCGGATCGGCGGAGATGCGTTGCCAGCGCGGCGCCTTGGCCGCGTCGCCGGTCGGCTTCTCCGGGTCCTCGCTGATGTCGCCCGACGGCGTCGGCTCGGCCGGGAGGGCGGCGTTGACCGCCGCGCCGTCGGGTCCGATCTGGTAGCGCTGCGCGCCGTCCGGGTCGAGAACGACGACATCCGTTCGAGTGGAATTGCGCAGCCACAGGGCTTCGCCGTTCTGCAACACCTGGAACTGCACGCCCGACGGCAGCTCCTGGCTGGACTGGATCAGGGCGCTGCGCAGGTCTCCAACGCGGTCCGGCGGCGTGTGCGCGTCGGCCTCATGGGCGGACGCGGGCGCGGCCAGCGCCAGCAGCAGCACAGCGACCAGGGCGACAAGGCGGGCCACTTCGTCAGCCTCCCAAGGGATTGAAGCCGGCCGGCAGCTCCAGCCGGTGCGCGCTCATGAAGCCGGAATCGGCGAGGATCTCCCGGATCGCGCCGTCCGCGACGACCTGGCCGTGGTCCAACACCACGGCGCGGTGGCACAGTTCCAACGCGTACGGCAGGTCGTGGGTGACCAATAGCGTGGTCATGCCCAGTCGTTTCACCAGATCCGCGAACTCGCGGCGGGCCGCCGGGTCCAGATTGGACGATGGCTCGTCGAGCACGAGGACCTCGGGGTGCATGGCCAGCACGGTCGCGACCGCCGCGCGCCGGCGCTGGCCGAGGGAAAGCCGGTGCGGCGGACGATCGGCGAGATCGGCAAGGCCCACATAGGACAGTGCCTCGGTCACGCGCTCCTTGAGCTCGTCGCCCTTGAGGCCGAGATGGGCCGGCCCGAATGCGACGTCCCGGCCGACCGTCGGTGTGAACAGCTGGTCGTCGGGATCCTGGAAGACGACGCCGACCTTGCGGCGCACCTCCTTGAGCGTCTTCGGGCCGACGGCGGTGCCGCTGATCAGGACCTCGCCCGCCGACGGCGTGAGGACGCCGTTGAGTTGCAGCACCAGGCTCGTCTTGCCGGCCCCGTTCGGTCCGAGCAGCGCGACCCGTTCACCACGGTGGACAGTTAGGTCCACAGTGGACAAAGCGGACGTGCCGTCGGGGTAGTCGAAGCTGACGCCGCGGATCTCGATCGCGGCCCGCTCGTTCGAGGCCGTGGTGGAGGGCATGAACCGGCCGCGACGGACCTCGACCGTCGGCGCGAGGGACGGGGTGCGGATCGCCCGGCGGGCCTTCCGCTTGCCGCGCGCGGGCTCGTCGCCGTGCGGGGTAAGGGAAATCGGCAGCCCGACCTTGTCCTCGTAACCCGGCAGCTGGACCCGGTACGTGCACAGGTCGCAGTTCATCCGGACGTCCCCGTGCAGCGCCTCGCGGTAGCGCTCCAGGACGATTCGCGCCAGCCGCGGATCGGGGCCGAGGTGGCCGCCGCCGCGGACCATGATCTCCGGGTGCTCGGCCGCCCATTCGCCGGCCTGCTGGTGGATTCGCGGCACCAGCATGCCCGTGAACAGGAAGAACGGGCTGACCACGATGGTGGTCGCGCCGAGCAGACGGCAGCGTTCCATCGCCTCGGCGACGTTCGGGCGGGCGACGGACACGAAGCCCGGCTCGATCGTGCCGAGACCGCGCTTGTCGGCCAGCAGCCGGCCGACCTTCCACAGGTCGGAGCAGGCATCGGGGTCCGACGAGCCGCGCCCGATCAGCGCGACGCCGAGCTTCTCCGGATCCGCGTCGCCCGCGGCGTCGCGGATCCGCTCCTCGGCGATCGACAGGATCGTCGGCTCGATGCCCAGGTCCCGGGCCAGTCTGAAGTGGACGGACGGGTGTCGTTGGCGGGCACGGGCCATCGAGGCCGGGCCGTCGTTCTTGAGGTGTCCGGCGGCCAGCAGGACCAGCGGCACCACCACGATCTCGTGGGCGCCGTCCGCGACCAGGCGGTCGATGGCCTCGTCCACGCCCGGTTCGGCCAGTTCGACGAAACCGCAGCCGATCCGGAGATCCGGCGCGCTGGCCTTCACCGCCTCGGCCAGCGCCCAGTACTCGTCGACACCGTCCGCGTCACGGCTGCCGTGGCCCAGCAGCACCATCGCCGGCGCGGTCATGTCGTCGCCCACGCTGTCGCCGTCAACGCGGCAAAGATCGTCGGAACGGTCAGCGCCGCCGCCCAGGTCCCACGCTTGGCCGGCTCCCCGGTCAGCGTCGCCGGCAGCGATCCCTCGTAGCCGCGGGACGCCATCGCGAGGTAGACCCGTTCGCCCCGTTCGAAGGCGCGGACGAACAACGCGCCCACGCACAGGGCTGTGTCCCTGGCCTGCCACAGCCATCGCGGATCCGCGCCGCGGCAGGCCCGAGCCGTGCGCAGGCGGTTGAGCTCCGAGTTCAGCACCTCGACGTACCGGATCATGAACGACGCCACCGCGGTGAAGATCTTCGGCACCCGGAGCCGCTCCAGACCCGTGATCACCTCCGGCAGTGGCGTGGTCGCCGCCAGCACACCCGTGGCCAGCAGGCCGAAGCTGGCCTTCAGCACGATCGACGCCCCGGACTGCAGGCCCGCGATCGCCAGCGGAACGCCCAGGACGTGGATTGCCGGGCCGGTCGCGAGGAACGGCAGCAGCACCACGAAGAACACGAACGGGATCTCCACGACCAGCCGCCGCAGCAACATCGCCGCCGGGATCTGGGCGATGTACGCCGCCACGGCCAGCGCCAGGGCGTAGCCGAGGTACGGCCAGTACGTGTCCCGTGGCGTGCAGGCCACCAGCAGGATGCACAGCGCCGTCGCCGCCACCTTGCACTGCGGCGCCGCCCGGTGCAGCGGCGTGTCCGCCGGGATCAGCAGGTCCGCGCCCGGATTGTGGGCGGCTCCGCTCACTGCGACACCTCGCTAGCGCTCGGTGTCGGCGTTCGCGGACGCACTGCGTTGAATTCGCTCGTAAGCCCGCTCATGCGCTCGCCCGCGTCAGATGCCGGCCCACACGCACCAGATCCGGCCTCAGCCGCAGCAGCGCCGCCACGATCAGGCCCGTCACCAGGCCCTCGAACACCGCGATCACCGTGTAGGTGCCGATCGTCGTCACCGCCACCGTCACCGGCGGCACCGCCGTCGCGCCGCCTACCGCGTACTCCAGGCTGTACAGGACGGCGCCCGCAGTGACCGACACGAAGCCCGCCAGCCCGCAGGCGATCGCCACCCAGAGCTTCGTCTTCGGCAGCACCTTCCGCAGGCCCAGAATCAGCGGATAGCCCACCACAGCCGGGATCAACGCCATGTTCACGGCGTTGACCCCCAGCGCAGTCACTCCTCCGTCGCCGGCGAACAAGGCTTGCACCACCAGGACCACCGAGATCACCACCGGACCCAGCCAGGGCCCCAGCAGCGCCACCGCCAGCGTCCCGCCCAGCAGGTGACCGCCCGTGCCCACCCCGATCGGGAAGATCGGCGCCTCCAGCACCAGGAAGAACGCCGCCGCCAGCCCGGCGAGGGGGATGTCCCGGTCCCGCAGCGACGGCCCCAGGTTCCGGCTGCACAGCGCCAGCCCCGCCACCGCCACCACCCCGCCCGCGATGGAGACCGGCGCGTTCACGAACCCGTCAGGAATGTGCATCGGATCCCTCCACCGGTCCGTTGATGGCCAACAGGTCGAGCGCGGCCACCTCGCCGATCACGAAGGTCACCGGCGGGCGGAGCCGCGGGTTGGGCAGCGCGGCGAGGGTGCCGAGCTCGGTGCGCTGGTGCGGACGGCTCGCGGCGCTGATGGCCGCGACGGGGGTGTCGGCGGGCAGACCGCCGGCCATCAGCTGGGCGGCGATGTCCCGCAGCGCGGACCGACCGGTGAGAACGACGATCGTGCCGCCGACACGGGCGATGGCGCCCCAGTCGATGTGCTGGCGGTACTCGGGGTCGTCGTTGCCGGCGACGACCGTCAGCGTGGTGGCGACCTGCCGGACCATCACCGGAATACCGGCGAGCGCCGGTGCGGCGATGGCCGCCGAGATGCCCGGCACGATGTCGAACGGCACGCCGGCGGCAGCCAGTGCGACGGCTTCCTCGCCGCCGCGCGAGACGACGAACGCGTCGCCGGCCTTCAGCCGGACCACCTCGCGGCCGGCCCGTCCGAGTTCGACGAGAAGCTCGTTCACGTCGGCCTGGGGCCACGCCGGACGACTTCCTGCTTTGCCGACGCAATGCACAACTTCGGCGGAACTCGCGATGTCGACGATGTCGACCATCGACGGGCGGTCGTAGACGACAACTTCGGCGGACTTGAGAAGTTCGGCCGCACGGCAGGTGAGCAGACCGGGATCACCGGGGCCGGCGCCCACGAGGTGCACGGTCACCCGGCACTCCGCCCAGCACTCTGTCCGGCCGCCGAACGGGGCGTCACCAGCCAGTCGCCGAACCGCCGCGTGCTCGACGAACCGATCAGCACGGTGGTGGTCATGCCGACTTTGTCGCAGTCGAGGTCGGCGAGCGTGGTGAGCTCGACGCGCTGCCCGTCGCGGGCGATGTCGGCGACCAACGCCACCGGGGTAGTAGGCGCGCGGCGTTCGAGCAGAACTTCGCGGGCGCGGTCGAGCTGCCACGGCCGCCCCTTGGAGCGGGGGTTGTAGAGCGCGATGGCCAGGTCCGCCTCGGCGACGGCCCGTAGCCGGCGCTCCACTTCCTCCCAAGGAGTCAGCAGATCGGACAGCGTCAGGCAGGCGAAGTCGTGCGCGAGCGGGGCGCCGACCAGCGCCGAGGCCGCGAGCGCCGCGGTGACGCCGGGCAGCACGCGGACCTCAGGTCGTGCGGATTCCTCGATTTCGTACGCATTGCTCAACGCCAACGTCGCCATGCCGTACACACCGGCGTCGCCCGACGACACGAGCACCACCCGCCGGCCGCCGGCCGCGGCCTCGACGGCCTGCTCGGCGCGGAGCTTCTCCTCGGTCATCTGCCCGCGGACGACGAACTGGTCCGGGCGAAGGATGTCGTCGCAGGCGTCTATATAGGCGGAGTAGCCGTAGACGGCCTCGGCGTCGGCGATCGCCTCGGTCGCGGCCGGTGTGCGGTGTCGTGCGTCGCCGGGTCCGAGACCGACGATGGTGAGCACGCCGGTCATGGCAGCCTCCGCTTCTCCACCGGAATCGGCCGGCCCTCCGTGGTGCCTTCGGCCGACCGCCGCCGACAGCCATGCGAATAGGCCGGGTCGTACAACCTGGTGCGCTGGACCTCGCGGTCGGCGCGGAGTGCTTCGCCGACGAGCACCAGTGCGGCTGTCCGGATCCCGGACGCCCGCAGATCGGCGGCGAGTTCGCCGACGGTGGTGGTGACGATGCGCTCGTCCGGCCACGTCGCCTTCGCGACGACGACCGCCGGCGTGTCGGCGGAGTAGCCGTTCCCGTCGGCGAGCAGCTCGGCCTGCAACTGCTCGGGACGCTGCGCGGAGAGGTAGACGGCCATCGTCGTGCGGTGCGACGCGAACGAGGCGACCGTCTCGCCGTCGGGCATCGACGCGGCCGTCCGACCACCGGCCAGGCGTGTTAACACGATCGACTGCGAAACCATCGGTGAAGTCAGTTCACAACCAACGGCCGCCGCGGCGGCGCCGAGAGAGCCGACGCCCGGCACGATCTCGTACGGCCGACCGGTCCGCCGACACCAGTCGATCTGCTCGCCGATCGCCCCGTACACGGTCGGATCGCCGGAATGCAGCCGGACGATGGCCGCTTCGGGGTGGCTCGCGTAGACCTCGAGCACGTCCTCCAGCGTCATGCCGGCGGAGTCGTGCCGCTCGGCCGCCGGATTGGCGTGGTCCAGCACCTCGGCCGGCACCAGCGACGACGCCCACACCACGACGTCGGCCCTGGCCAGCCGGTCGGCGCCGCGGAAGGTCATCAGGTCGGCCGCGCCGGGGCCGGCGCCGACGAATGAGATCAGTCCGGGTGGGATCACCGCGGGAACCGCCCGAGGCGCAGCGCGATGCCAGCCATCACATCCTCCGTGCGACGCGTGTCAGTCGCGTGGCCGGTCTCCTGGCTCCCGGATCACCGCCGTCGCCGCGCCTTCCCAGGCGCACGCGCCCAGTGGCTGTTGCTCTGCGGGACGACTTCCCGGTCACAGTGGCGGGACCGCGCCGGATTCGCACCGGCTTCCCGTAACCACGCTCGCGGAGCAGGTTAACTGACGCGTGGGTGTGCCGACACCGCCGACTACGGTGTGAAACAGTCCAGCCGAGGGGAAGCCCAGTCGTGCCGCGAGTGCCTCATCCGATCGAGTCGGAGTCGTACGAAATTCTCCGCCGGCGCGTCGACACCGGGGGGATGGGGCCACTGTCGCGGGCGGTCGTCGAACGCCTCGTGCACACCACCGCCGACCCCACCTGGGCCGGTGACCTGCTGGTCGACGAACAGGCGCTGGCCGCTGGCCGGCAAGCGCTGGCCGACGGCGCACCGGTGGTCGCCGACGTCCGGATGGTGGCCGTCGGCATCACCAGCCGACCGGCGATGGTCGTCGCCGAGACGGCCGGCGGAGTTGAGGAGTTCGTACGAAAAGCTCCGGTTGGCGCGGTGTGGGCCATCGGGCAGGACGTGTCGATCGTCACCGAACTCGTCGCGCGTTGTCGGGCCGGCGAGATCCGGCCGGCATTGGTGATCGCGTTGCCGGCCGGGTTCGTCGGCGCAGTCGAGGCGAAGCGGGCGGTCCGCGAGCTCGGCGTGCCGGCGTTGACCAACCGCGGCGAACGCGGCGGCGCGGCGCTGGCGACCGCGGCCGTCAACGCGCTGCTTTACCTCTGACGCAGGCGTGCCAGGTGATCGGTTTGCCATTAACGTGACGAACGCTGACGTGGCAAGTTGCTGACGACGGGAGAGTGGCGCATGTCCATCGGCCAGGACGAGTTCGTGTCGGCGGCCAAGGACCTGATCGACCAGTTGGTGACCACGCAGCGTGAGGCCATCGCGGCCGCCGCCGCGTTGGTGGCCGACTGCGTGCTGGCCGACGGCGTGGTCCAGGCGTTCGGCACCGGTCACTCGCAGGGACTGGTGATGGAGATCGCCGGTCGGGCCGGCGGCCTGATCCCCACCAACAAACTGGCGCTGCGCGACATCGTCACCTACGGCGACGCCCCCGCCGACTCCCTCGGCCCGCACACCGAGCGCGAACCGGCGATCGCCCACCGCGTGTACGAACTCGCCTCGCCGCGCCCGACCGACCTGTTCGTCATCGCGTCCAACTCCGGCGGAAACGGCTCGATCGTCGAAATGGCCACGCTCGTCAAAGAGCGGGGTCACGGCCTGATCGCCTTCACGTCGCTGGCCCACGCCACCGCCGTCGAGTCGCGGCATCCGTCCGGCAAGCACCTGCACGAGCTGGCCGACGTCGTGATCGACAACTGCGGCCCGATGGGCGACACGCTCCTGCCGATGCCCGGCGGCGGCCAGGTGTGCGCGATCTCGTCGATCACCTCCGCCTTCGCCGCCCAGATGATGCTGGCCGACGCCTGCGCCCGCCTGATCGCCGCCGGCAAGACGCCGCCGGTCTACCTGTCGGCCAACGTCCCCGGCGGCGACGAGCACAACAAGTCCCTCGAAGAGCACTACTCCGGCCGCATCCGCCGCGACCCGTAGACCACCGACCCGCGAACGAACACCACCGGGCCGTTGGTCCGCTACTCCGGCGCCATCCGGGAGGCGGCGTAGAACTCGGCGAGTTTGGCGACGGTCGAGGTCACCTTGTCGCGGAGCTCGGCGGGGTCGAGAACCTCTAGTTCGGCGCCGAACCGGAGGAACTCGCCGTGGGCATGGCGGAGGGTTTCGATCGGGACCACGGCCTCGACCCAGCCTTCGGCATCGGGTGCGGAAAAGGTGGCAGTGACCAGGTCGGCGACCTGGCGGCCGATGAAATAGGGGAGGGCCCGCACGCCGTCGGGGGACAGCCGCACGCGGGCTCGCTGGCCGCGCATGCGGACCTCGAACTGGCCGGCCCAGTCGTGCCAGTAGGCGGCGAGGTCGAAGTCGGCCGGACGGGCGAAGCGCTCGTCGAGGGTCTGCACGGCGAGGACGTTGGAGACGCGGAAGGTCCGCAGGTCGGCGCCGGCCAAGGCGACGAGGTACCAGGTGCCGGCCTTGAGCACGACGCCAAGCGGGGCGAGACGGCGGGTGACCTCGCGAGGGGTCTGCCAGCGGCGGTAGCGGATCTCGACCATCCGCTCGTTCCAGACGGAATCGGCGATTTCGGCGAGAAAGGGAACTTCGTCGGCCTCCCGCAGCCAGCCGGGGGCGTCGAGATGGAAGCGTTCACGGATGCGGCTGGCCCGGGCCCGCAGGTCGGGCGGCAGGGCGGCGAGCATCTTGAGTTCGGCGGTGGCGACGACGGTGCCGAGCCCAAGCTCGGCGGCGGGACCGGGCATGCCGGCCAGGAAGAGGGAGTCGGCCTCGTCGGTGGTGAGTCCGGTCAGCCGGGTGCGATAGCCGTCGAGCAGCTGATAACCGCCGGTGGGACCGCGATCGGCGTAGACGGGCACGCCGGCGACGGACAGGGACTCGATGTCGCGGTAGACGGTTCGTACGGAAACCTCGAGTTCGTCGGCGAGCTCCTGCGCGGTCATCCGCCCCCTGGTCTGCAACAACAGCAGGGTGGACAGCAGCCGGCTCGCACGCATACCCCGCATTGTGGGTCAGACGAACCGGACGACCGCCGTCGGCACTCCACGAACGTCGGCGATCCGGTCGGCCTCGGCCTGCACGTCGTCACGCAGTGAGGGGTCGATGTCGGCGTCGAACGAGGTGACGGTGACCTCCAGCTTCTTGCGGCCGACGAGCCTCGCCCGCCACATTCCACCGATCTGGCCGTCGACCAGAAGTGCGCCCGGATTGCCGAGGATCGTCCACAGCGCCTTCTGCTCCGCCTTGTCGGGCACCAGCAGGTCATGGTCGCGGGCTTGGAGGAACGGGTCCATCGCCGGCAGCAGGCGGACGAGCTCCACTCGGTCGCAGTCGAGAAGTTCGTCGACATTTCCCTCGGGCAGCCACGCACGTCGACCGTCGACGGAAACCTCGGCGAGGCCGTCGGGCCAGATGTCGCGGACGTTGGCCGTCGACGTGTCGAGCCACTTCGCCACCTCGGTGGGCGTCGCCGGTCCGAGGAATCGGAGATAGCGGTGCACGAGTCCGTGCGGATTGGTGGATTTCGTCGGAATCGGTCCGCGCTTGGGCAGCGGCTCCAGCAGCAGCCCGGTCTCGCCGGCCCGCAGCCGTATGCCGCCCGGCAGCGCACCGAGCCGAAACGGCTGTTCGTATACATGTGTTGCCTTACACGCCGGACAGTCCTTCAGCTGGCCGGGCGGCATCAGCTTGGTGACCTCGGCGCTGGCCGCGCCCTTGGTCATCGGCTTGGTCACGACCTGGCGCATCGACTCCGCGATCAGCCGGTACGTCTCCAGCGCGGACAGCCCGTCGGTGACGGTCCGGGACTTCTGCCACATGAGCCGGGCCCGCGCGTCGGTGTCGCTCCACGGCCACAGCTCGCCGGCCCACCGCCGAAGTTCACCGGGCCGGTGGTGGTACGGGGCGCCACGCAGCGTCCACGCCAGCTCGTACCCGTCAAGACTGACCGGTCCGATGGTGCGGGCGGCCAGCGCGAGCTTGGCGGAGCCGGCCTGGGTGTCCTGAAGGCCGATGTCCAGCACGGCCGGATCCTCGCTGTCGCGGAGCAGCCCTTGCTGACGGACGCGGTACCACAGCACCTGGTCGCGGCTGACGGTTCTGGTCACCCGGCCATCATCACCCGAAAGACTGCCATCCGCTGTCAGGATCGGCGGCGCGAATCGGTGCGGACCGCCCTGACTACCATCGTCGCGTGACCGAGCAGCACCAGCACTACTTCACCGCCGATCCGAACGCGGTCAGCGACCCACGGCTGCTTACCGTCGAGCTGCCCGACCTGACGTTGAAGTTGACCACCGACGCCGGGGTGTTCTCGCCGAAGCAGCTCGATCCCGGCACGAGGGTGCTGCTGGAGAACGCGCCGGCGCCGACCGTCGACGGCCACCTGCTCGATGTCGGCTGCGGCTACGGCCCGATCGCGCTGACACTGGCCAAGCGCTACCCGGGCCGGAAGATCATCGGCGTCGATGTGAACACGAGGTCGCTGGAGCTGGCCCGTGCCAACGCGAAGGCGGCTGGCCTCGACACGATCACCTGCCTGCTGCCCGAGGAGGTTCCAGCGGACGCGCGGTTCGCGGCGGTCTACTCGAACCCGCCGATCCGCATCGGCAAGCAGGCGCTGCACGAGCTGCTGCTGCACTGGCTGGACCGCTTGCTGCCGGACGGCGTCGCGTATCTGGTGGTGCAGAAGAACCTCGGGTCGGATTCCCTGGCCAAGTGGCTGACCGAGCAGGGCCACTCGACCCGGCGCATCGCCACCGACAAGGGCTATCGCGTGCTCGCCGCCGGGCCCAAGACCTGATCACTCCTCGGTGTCGGCCTCGCCGGTGTCGACCGCCAGCACGCCGCGCTGATCGGACAGGCCGGTCACGAGCGCGGTCAGCTGCCGCGGGCCGACCAGCCGCAACCGCAGGTCGATGACGTTGGTCGACTCGTTCCGATTGGTCGAGGCGTGCTCGACGACGTACCCGGATGACGTGACGAGCTCCAGGATGTCGCGCAGCGCGCCTTCGCCGTCCCGGTAGCTGGTGCGCACCACGGTGGTCGCCGGACGCGATCGGGTGAGCAGCCGGACCAGCGGCGGATATCCGTACACCACCAGGAAATGCGCGGCGGTGACGAACGCCGCCAGCAGCGGCAGCCCGGCCGCGCAGGCGCAGCCGACGGCGACGCTCACCCACACCACGGCAGCCGTGGTCAGCCCACGCACGATGTTCTGCCGGACGAAGATCAGGCCAGCGCCGATGAAACCGATGCCGGACACGATCTGCGCCGCGACCCGGGACGGGTCCAGCACGATCCGGCCCTCGACCAGCACGTCGGTGAATCCGTATTTGCTGATCAGCAGGAACAGCGCCGCGCCCAGTCCGACCAGTGTGAGCGTGCGAAGTCCGGCGCTCTTCTGCTTGAGTTCCCGCTCAAGGCCGATCAGCGAGCACAACACGAGCGCGGTGAGCAGTTCGAAGATCTGCGTCCAACCCTGCCCGGACGGTTCGCCGAACGTCACCAGCTCGTTCATCGCTCACTTCTTTCGTCGCAGGTTCTCCCGCATGCGGCGGAGAAAGTCGCCGAACTGCGCCCGCTCCGCCTCGCTGAAACCGGCCAGGGCCCGTTCCTCGGCATCCTCTCCCACGTACCTGGGCTCCCGCAGCTCGGAGACGGCGCCGACGAGCTCGCCGACGACCGGCCCGAGCATGGCCAGCGCCATGCGGGTGCGCAGTTCGTACAGGCTGATGCCGGTGGCGACGCCGACGTTGAGCGACTCGACGTCGCCCGACATCGGGATTCGGACCACGTGGTCGGCCAGCTCCAGCACCTCGTCGCCGACACCGTCGGTCTCGTTGCCGACGATGAGGGCGACCGGCCGGCCGCTCAACGGCACCGACCCCTGCAGCGTGTCGGCACGACCCGAGGTGGCGACCACCTCGAAGCCGCGTTCACGCAGGTCACGCACCGCCTCAACCGGCGTGTCGTAGCGACGCAGGCGGGCCCGCAGCACCGCCGCCCGCGAGGCGTCCAGCACGCGGCGGCTGGTCAGGTCCGTCTCCGGGTCGGTGCAGACGATGTCGGCGACGCCGAGGCCGACAGCCGTCCGCACGATTGTGCCCAGATTGCCGGGATCGAGCACATTGTCCAGCACGACGGCGAAGTCCCCGTACGGCTGGTCGTCGCCGGCGACGGCGGCCAGCTCGGCGACGGCCAGCCAGGAGACGGCCCGGTTCAGCCGCACCGCCTGCCGCAGCACTGACTCCTTCACCAGCATTACCGGCACATGCGCCTCGGCCAGCAGCGAGGTCACCGGGTCGGCGGCGCCCTCGGCCGCGAGCACGAACCGCAGCGCCGCGCCGGCCTCCACCGCCTGGGTGATGAGCACGGCGCCTTCCAACAGGCAGCCGCCGGCCTCGGCCCGTCCCGTCCGGTTGGCGAGGGCCCGGACCTGCTGGAGGTGGTCGTCCTTGAGCGACGTGATGACTGCTGGCACGGCGACGACCGTATCGGCCGGTTCGGTCGGACCAGCGCTTAGGCTGTGTCCAGACAGTGAGGAAGGTGCGCCGTGACCGAACGCCGTCTGCCGCGTCCACGCGAGCTGGCGCAGTTGCTCCGGCCGAAGCCGCTCGTGCTGGACCCCACGGAGCGTCGGCTGGCCGCCGCGCACACGATCGCGGACCTGCGCACGATCGCCCGTCTGCGCACGCCGCGCGCGGTGTTCGACTACACCGACGGCGCCGCCGAGATGGAGGACAGCCTCCGCCGTGCGCGCACGGCCTTCCGGCGCGTCGAGTTCCGGCCCAACGTGCTGCGCGGTGTCGCCGACCCGGACACCAGTGTCGAGGTGTTGGGCCACCGCAGCGCACTGCCGTTCGCCTTCGCGCCCACGGGGTTCACGCGGATGATGAACCACGAGGGAGAGCGCGCTGTCGTCAAGGTCGCGCAGCGCGCCGGCATTCCGTTCGCACTGTCCACGATGGGCACCACGTCCATAGAGGACGTTGCGGCTGTCGCCCCCGACGCGCGCAAGTGGTTCCAGCTGTACGTGTGGCGTGACAAGGGCGCGGGCCGTGAGCTGTTGCAGCGCGCGCATGCCGCCGGCTACGACACGGTGCTGCTCACGGTCGACACGCCGGTCGGCGGTGCACGCATGCGGGACGTGCGCAACGGCCTGACTATCCCGCCCGCGTTGACGCTGCGGACCTTCCTCGACGGCGCCACGCATCCGGCGTGGTGGTTCAACCTGCTCACGACCGAGCCGCTGACGTTCGCCTCGCTCACCGAGTGGGGCGGCACGGTCGAGGACCTCATCAACTCGATGTTCGACCCGACACTGAACTTCGACGACCTGGACTGGGTGCGCGAGATGTGGCCCGGCAAGCTCGTGGTCAAGGGCATCCAGAACGTCGACGACGCCCGCGACGTCGTCAAGCACGGCGCCGACGCGGTGCTGCTGTCCAACCACGGCGGCCGGCAGCTCGATCGCGCGCCGACGCCGCTGGAGCTGCTGCCGCAGGTCGTGGACCAGGTGAAGGGGGACGCCGAGGTCTGGCTGGACACCGGCATCCTGTCCGGCGCGGACATCGTGGCCGCCCGGGCGATGGGCGCCGACCTGTGCCTGATCGGTCGCGCCTACCTGTACGGGCTGATGGCCGGCGGCGAGCGCGGCGTGCAGCGCACTGTGGACATCCTGCGCAAGGAGATCGTGCGGACGATGCAACTGCTCGGCGTGCGTGCCGTCAGCGACCTGCGACCCAGCCACGCGCGGCTGCGGTAGGCGCCGTGCTCGACTTCAGACTGCTTGGCCCGGTCCGCGGTTGGCGGGACGGGGAGGAACTCCAGCTCGGGCCGCCGCAGCAGCGCACGGTGCTGGCAATGCTGCTGCTGAGCGACGGGAAGCCGCAGACGCCGGAGCAGCTCGCCACTGCGCTGTGGGGCACCGACGCCCCCTCGTCCGCGGTCGCCACGGTGCGTACCTACATCCACCGCCTGCGCCGTGCCCTCGGCGACGACCAGCACCTGCTCGTGCACGACAGCAACGGCTACCGCCTCGATCTGCCGCCGACCGCCACCGACGTGGGCAAGTTCCAGGAGTTCGTGGACCGTGCCGCCGTCGCGCTCGACGAGGCGCGGCCGGACGATGCCGTGCGGGACTTCCGTGCGGCGATCTCGCTGTGCAACGGCACGGCGCTGGCGGGGCTGCCCGGCGAGTACGTGGAAGCCGAGCGCGCTCGCATGCGGCAGCGCCGGCTGACCGTCCTGGAGGACCTGTTCCGCGCCGAGCTCGACCTCGGCCGGCACGCCGAGATCGTGGACCAGCTTCAGGTCCTCGCCGCCGGCGAGCCGCTGCGTGAGTCCATGCACGAGCTGCTGGTGCTGGCGATGTGCCGCTCGGGCCGGCAGGCCGAGGCAATGCTGGCGTACGACCAGATCCGGCGGCAGCTGCGCGAGGAGCTCGGCGTCGACCCCGGCGCCCGCCTGCGCATGCTGTACGAGCACATGCTGCACGGCGATCCGGAGCTGGAACCGAAAGCGCGGCAGGCGTTACCGGCTGTGCCGCCCGCACAGCTGCCATCTGACCTGCCCGTCTTCGCGGGGCGGTCTCACGCGCTGGCCGAGGCGAACCGCAGCATGCCCGGCGAGGACGCCCCCGACCGCACGATCGTCACCGTCATCCAGGGCATGGCCGGCGTCGGCAAGACGGCGTTCGCGCTGCACTGGGCTCATGAGGTCGCCTCACGATTTCCCGACGGCCAGCTGTACGTGAACCTGCGTGGCTATGACCCGGTCGCGGTCGACCCGAACGACGCCGTGCGCGACTTCCTTCAGGCACTGGGAGTACCCGCTGCGCTGGTGCCCGCGGAGCCGGAGGCGCGGATCGGTCTTTACCGCAGCCTGCTGGCCGACCGCCGCTGCCTGCTGCTGCTCGACAACGCGCGGGAGTCCGCGCAGGTGCTGCCGCTGCTGCCCGGGCGTTCGCGTTCGCTCGTCATCGTGACGAGCCGAGGACGCCTCGACGGCGTCGTCGCCGCCACCGGCGCGCGGCCGATCACGCTGGATCTGCTCAGCCGTGGCGACGCCGTCGACCTGCTGTCGCAACGCCTCGGCGCGGACCGCATCGCCGCCGAACCCGACGCCACGGACGCGATCGTCGACCGCTGCGCGCGACTGCCGCTGGCGCTGTCCATTGTGTGCACGCGGATCCTCGCTCAATCGAGCGAGTTCCCGCTTGCCGACATCGTGGCGTCGCTGTTCGGCCCGCAGTTCTCCCTCGACGCCTTCGCCGCCTCCGACCCGAGCGTCGATATTCGTGCGGTGCTGAGATCTTCGTACGCATCCCTGTCGGACGGCGCGGCGCGCATGTTCCGACTGTTGGCGCTGCACCCTGGACCGACCGTTGGCCTGCATGCGGCGGCCAGTCTGGCGGCGGTTTCGGTGCGCGAGGCGTCAGCTTTGCTGCGTAAGGTTACGGACGTTCACCTAGTGACGGAGGTCGCGCCCGGCCGCTACGGCTGGCACGACCTACTGCGTGCGTACGCCACCGAGCAGTTGGAAGGCACGGCCGAATGCGAAGCGGCATTCGGTCGCCTCGCCGACCATTATCTGCTGACCGCCGACAGTGCGGCCCGTCGATTGTCGACGCAGAACGACGCCCCGGCGCCGTGCGAGCAGGCGGCCGGCGTCGTGCCGACGGACCTGGCCGACCAGGAGCAGGCCGTGCGCTGGTACGTCGACGAGCAGGCGTCGGCGATGCGCGTGCTGGAACTCATGGCCGCGTACGGACTGCACGAGCACGCGTGGCGCTTCGCGTGGGCACTTCGGCACTTCCAGGACCGCCAGCAGCACTGGTACGACCTCCTCGACGCCCACGCCATCGCCCTGCGGTCGGCGACGGGGGCCGGCAGCCGGATCGGCATGGCGTACGCCCATCGCGGGCTCTCTCGCGCCGACTGCCGGCTTTCGCGCCTCAAGTCCGCGCGCAAGCACATCGACGAAGCCCTCGCGTTGTTCGAGCAAGCCGGCTGCACCGCGGCGTTGGCGTACACGCTGCGGCAGTACACATGGGTCGAAGAGTTGGACCACGCCCCCGAGCGCGCGCTGGAACACGCCGCGCGCGCCCGTGACCTGTTCCGCGGGCTGGGTTGGGGCCCTGGCGTGGGCGTCGCGACCATGACGATGGCTCGGTACTACAGCATGATCGGCCGCGACGCGGAGGCCGTGCCGCTGGTGTACGAGGCGCTCCTGCTGCTGCCCGCCGGCGACACCGGCGAGTTGGTCGGCGCGTGGGAGGTGCTCGGCGAGGCCTACTACCGCCTCGGCCAGTACGAGGACGCGGTCGGCGCCTACCAGAACGCGGTGAAGGCCTTCGCCGAACTGCGGGCCGACGCCGACGAGGTCTCCGTGCTGCTGCGGATCAGCGCCTGCCTGCTGGCGCTGGAGCGGCGGGCGGAGGCCGGTGACGTCCTCCGCCGCGCCGCCGCCATTCAGCGCACGCTGTGCCCGGCCGCGATGGGCCCGACGATCAGGGTCGAGGACTGGGCCCAGTTGCTGACCGTCGAGCAGTGACCCGTCACTCGACGAAGATGTCGACGGACGGCCGCATGCCGGCGCACACCCGCAGCACCTCATGCACGACGTGGTTCTCGAATTCGCCGAACTTCCCGATGTCGACGGTCTGCTCGTCGTCGATGACGGGGTAGGCGCGCTGCGTCAACGCGTAGTCGAAGCGGGGCGCCCACTTGCGCGCGCCGAGCCGAGCGGTGATGGAGCAGTTGTCCACCAGGTAGGCGATGCCGCGGGCGTGCATGTAGGGGTTGAGGGAGTCCACGGCCTCGATCACCGACTCGTTGGCGATCTCCGAGTACGGGTGGCCGAACTCCAGCAGCGCGTCGATCTGCGCCATCATCACGCCGATGAACACGCCGGCGGTGAACGGGTCGAGCGGAATCTCGTCGGGCACCCGGTCGGCCCGCACCTTCTGGCCCACCCGCCACATGTCGGCCTGGTCGATCTTGCCCATCGGGAACCGCGGCAGCCGCTTGCCGGCCAGCACGACGCTGCGCACCTCATCGCCGGAGCGGACCTCGTCGTAGATCTCATGGATCAGCTCCAGTCCGACCGGGTAACTGACCGAGTACGCCTCGGCGAAAGTCTGCTTTTCGTCGGAGTCGAGCATTCGGTAGACGCCGAGCATGCCGTCGCGGGAGATGATGCGCGAGATCGGGCCGGTGACGGACTCGGCGGAGTGCCGGAAGGCATCCTCGTCGCTCATGCCGTGGTCGCGGAACCGCCGGTAGAGGCTCTCGACGATGCCGTGCAGGCCGCCGGCCAGGATGCCGCGCTCGCCGGACAGATCCGAGAGGTACTCGGAACGCAGCGTGGTCCGGAACGTGTACGGCGCGCCGAGGCCCACCGACCAGCCCAGCGCGCGGTCGACCGCCCGGCCGGTGACGTCCTGGTGCACCGCGAAACTGGCGTTGATGCCGGCGCCGTTGACGTCCTGCCCCTGGAGGTAGAGCGCGCGGACCGAGGCGCCCATGCCCTTCGGACAGACGGCGATCACGTCGACGTCGGCGGGGAACTCGCCGCCCACCAAGTCGAGGTGGCCGAGCAGGAAACCGTGCGACAGTCCCAGCGTGGTGCCGGGCTTCATCGCCGTGAACACCTCTTCATAGGTCTCGGCCATCGCGCCGTCCGAGATCAGCAGGATCACCATGTCGGAGTCGCGGATGACGTCGAACATCTCGCCGAGCGTGCCGTCCTCGGGTGAGAAGCCCGCCTGCACGGCGGCGTCCCACGACGCCGAGCCCCGCCGCAGACCGACGGCCACGCGCACAGCGTCGCCCAGCGAGTCGCGCAGGTTCTGCGCCTGCGCCGAACCCTGCGGGCCCCAGCCGATGACGCCCAGCTGCCGCACACCGTCGAAGGCCGCCGGCAGCCGGTCGAACAGGTGACGGCCGCCGCGCACGATCGGCTCCTGCCGGTCCGCGACGGCGATGTACTCCTTGTCGAACACCTTGGTGTCGAAATCCAGGTCCATGGCGGTGGTTCTCCTCAAGCGCCGACGCGGGCGGGAAGTTCGGTGGAAACGTGCCGGGTCTCGGGAAGCCCGAGCACGCACAGCAGGCTGACGACCGCCGAGCCCGCGACGTACCAACCGACGGCGGTCGTGCCGGAGCCGGCGGCCAGCGCGGCCGCGATGGTCGGGGCCAACGCACCGCCGAGCACGCCGCCCAAGTTGTACGCGAACGACGACGCCGAATACCGGTAGCGCGCGTCGAACAGCTCCGGCAGGAAGGCGCCGAGCGGCCCGTACACCCAGCCCATGACGGCCAGGCCCAGCGCGAACGCGATGCCGACCGACAGCGCGGTGCCGGCCCCGAGCAGCGGGAACATGACCAGGCCGATGACGCCCGTGGCCACGCAGCCGGTGATCAGCACCGGTTTGCGGCCGAAGCGGTCGCCGGCCAGGCAGGACAGCACCGTTGTCAACGCCATCGCCCAGATCGCCGCGATCAGCAGGCCCAGCGCCTCCGATCTGGGCATCTTCAGCGTGGTGGTCACGTACGACAGGCAGAACGTCGTGGTGACGTAGAAGATGACGTAACAGGTGATGATCGTGCCGCCGCCGAGCAGCAGCCGGGCCGGCGCCTTGCGCAGCATGTCGACCAGCGGCATCCGGCTCTGCTCACGCCGGCGCACCACCTCGGCGAACACGGGCGTCTCGGCCAGCCGTAGTCGCACCACCAGCCCCACGGCGACCAGCACGGCCGAGGCCAGGAACGGGATCCGCCAGCCCCACGCGTGGAACGCGTCGTCCGACAGCAGCGCGGACAGGCCGAGGAACAGTCCGTTGGCGGCGAAGAAGCCGATCGACGGCCCGAGCTGAGGGAAGGTCGCGTACCAGGATCGCTTGCCGGCGGGCGCGTTCTCCACGGCCAGCAGTGCGGCGCCGCCCCACTCGCCGCCGAGGCCGATGCCCTGGAGGAAGCGCAGCAGCACCAGGAGCACCGGCGCGGCGACGCCGAGCGTGGCATAGCCGGGCAACAGGCCGATGGCCACAGTGGACAGGCCCATGGTCAGCAGTGAGGCAACAAGTGTTGCCTTACGGCCGACGCGGTCGCCGAAGTGGCCGAACAGCAGGGAACCGAGCGGCCGTCCGATGAAGGCGACGGCGAAGGTCGCGAAGGCCGCCAGGGTGGCGTTCACCGGGGCCAGAGTCGGGAAGAAGGTGGAGTTGAGCACCAGCGCCGTTGCTGTGCCGTAGATGTAGAAGTCGTAGAACTCGATCGCGGTGCCGATGAAGCTGCCGACGGCGATCCGGCCGATGCCGGGCGTGCTGGTCACGCGGGCCATGCTGGGACAGCGCCGATGATGGGGCAACCCCACTGGCCGATCGGGTAACCGAACCGTGCCGCATCGGAGCCGGTTTCCCGGCATCTACGGACCGTATATGCGGGCTTGTTAGTTTCGTCGATGAAAGATCTGTCCGGTGGTGACGTCTTTCGACGCACTTCTCGGTTTCGCCGCGATCGAGAGGTGCGTCGACCATCGAAGGGGGAGAGCCGATGGCCCACGACGAGACGCTGGTCGGGCGGACGCACGACATGACACGCATCGGCGAACTCCTGGTCGGCGACGACACGGCGCTGTTGCTGTCGGGCGAACCCGGGGTGGGCAAGTCGGTGGTGCTCGATGCCATGGCCCGGTCCGCGGCCGATCGGGGCGTACGGGTTCTGCGCGCCGACGGCGTCGAGTTCGAGGCGGACATGGCGTTCGCCGGCCTCAACCAGCTGCTGCTGCCCGTCATGAACGCCGCCGACGGGCTCGAAGGACCGTATCGCGACGCCCTGAACGTGGCCGTCGGCCTCGGCGACGGTGTGGCCCCCGGCCGGATGGCCGTGTCCAACGCCGTGCTCACGCTCCTGCGGACCGTGGCCGTCGAGCGCCCGTTGTTGCTGGTCATCGACGATCTGCCGTGGATCGACCGGGCCAGCGTCGGGGTCCTCGGTTTTGTCGCACGCCGACTGAGCGGCACTCGGGTCAGCATCATCTCGGCGTCGCGCACCGGCGCCGAGGGTGTCTTCCCCTGCGGCACCATGCCTGAGTATGAGCTGCCGCCGCTCGACGACGACTCCGCCCGTCTGCTCGTCGGCGCGCGGTTCCCAGGACTGGCGGAGCGGGTGCGCCAGCGCGTGCTGGAGGAGGCGCGCGGCAACGCGCTGGCGCTGCTCGAACTCCCGGCGGCGCTGACCAGGCCGCAGCAGGCCGCGCAGGCCAGTTTGCCCGACGTGCTGCCGCTCACCGACCGGCTGCGGGCGCTGTACGCGTCACGGATCACGGGCCTGTCCGACTCGTGCCGACGCCTCGTGCTGCTGGCGGCGCTCGACGGCAGCAGCGACCTGCACGTCGTGTTACAGGCCGCAGACGTCCGCGACGACCTGCTCGGTCTGGCCGAGGCGGAGCACGGCCAGCTGATCCGCGTGGACGAAGGTCGAGGACGCCTCGCGTTCCGGCACCCGCTGATCCGCGCCGCCGTGGTGGAGGTGTCGACCAGCGCGGAACGCCGCGAGGCCCACCGTGCGCTGGCCGGCGTGCTGGAGTCGCAGCCCGACCGGCTCGCGTGGCACCTGGCCGAGGCCGTGCTGCGGCCCGACGAGCGTGTCGCCGAACTCCTGGAGCAGACCGCGCACCGCATGCTCCAGCGCGGCGACGCCGTGGGCGCAGTCGTGGCGCTGACCCGTGCCGCGCACATCAGTCCGCCCGGGCAGGGGCGCAGTCGCCGATTCGCCGAGGCCGCCTACATCGGCGCCGAGGGTGCCGGCGTGCTGGCCCACGCCTCCGAGCTCCTCGCCGACGCTCGCCGCGCGGGCCCCGAGACACTGCACGCCGCCATTGCGGCCGTCTACCTGCTCATCAACGACGACGGCTCCATGGACACCGCGTACCGGCTGCTCGTCGGCGCCATTGAGGCCGACCCGGACGACGCCGCCCTGGCCGACGCTCTGCACGCGCTGGTGCTGGTCTGCTGGTGGAGCGGTCGTGAGGAGTTCTGGCGGAGCTTCCACACGGCGATCGAGCGGCGAAAGTCCGAGCTGCCGCCGGAGCTGCGGCTGACCGCCCTCACGTACGCCGACCCCGCGCGCACCGGAAAGCTCGCGCTCGCCGACGCCGACGACCTGGTCGCCGCGGCGCACGGCGAGACCGATCCGGCGGTCATCGTGCGTATCGGCGTCGCGCTGTTCTATCTGGACCGGCTCGTGGACGTGCGCGACGCCATGTGGCGGGTTGTGCGGCACGGCCGCAGTGGCGGTCCGTCGCGGCGGCACCTCGCGGCGTTGATGATCATCTGCCTGGACCACTACCTCACCGGCGAATGGGAGGAGGCCGCGCGGTCGGCCGAGGAGGGCATCGCCGTGTGCGACGCCTCCGGGTACAGGTTCTTCCGCTGGTACTTCGACTACATCGTGATGTTGCTTGCGGGCGCCCGCGGCGACACCACCACCGCGTTCCGGCTCGGCGAGCGTGTCGTGCGGTGGGCGACGCCCCGCGGCGCCGGCACCGCCGTCGTCTACGCCAACCAGGCACGCACGCTCGCCTGCCTGGGCAGCGGTGACTACGAGCGCGCGTACCAGTACGCCACGGCAGTGACGCCCGCCGGCGAGCTCGCCTCGCACGTGCCGCACGCAATGTGGGGCTCCATGGACCTTGTCGAGGCGGCCGTGCGCACCGGTCGTCACGCGGAGGCCACCGCGCACGTCCGCGCGTTGCAGGATGCCGACATCGCCGCACTGTCGCCTCGGTTTGCGCTCATGGCGGCCGGCGCGGAGGCGCTGTGCGCGGACGACGACGAGGCGCTGCGGCTGTACGAGAAGGCCCTCGCCACGCCGGGCGTGGACCGCTGGCCGTTCGAGGTGGCCCGAGTGCGGCTCGCCTACGGCGAACGCCTACGCCGTACCCGCGCAATCGTCGAGGCCCGCGGCCCGCTCGCCGACGCCCTGGCGACGTTCGAGTGGCTCGACGCGCAGCCCTGGGTGCAGCGCACGCAGAAGGAGCTTCGCGCCGCCGGGCTGTCCACCGCGCCCAAGTCGGACGGCCCGCTTCAGAGCACTCTGACGCCCCAGGAGCTGGAGGTCGCCCAGCTCGCGGCGTCCGGGCTGACGAACAAGCAGATCGCCGAACGACTGTTCCTCTCGCACCGGACCGTCGGCGCGCACCTGTACCAGATCTTCCCCAAGCTCGGCATCACCTCACGGGCCGCCCTGCGCGACGCCCTGGCCGCTGTCGGCTGACCACAACTCCGCCGAACTTCTGCTTCTCGCCGAACTCCAGAACTTCGCGCGAACTTCTCAACCTCGTCCGGACTCCACGACTCCGTCCCGACTCCACGACTCCGTCCGGACTCCGCAACTCCGTCCGACTCCACGACTTCGTCCCGCCTTTACAACTTCGCCGGACTCCACAACTTCGCCGCACTTCTCAACCCCGTCGGAGTCCACGACTCGGTCCAACTCGACAGCTTCGCCGAACCTCTCGACCCCGTCGGACTTCTCGACCCCGTCGGACTTCTCGACTTCGTCGGACTTCTACTTTGCGACGAACTCCACCAGCGCGCGGGTGACCTCGTCGGCGTGTGTCCACAGCAGACCGTGCGGCGCGCCGTCGATCTCCAGATATTCGGCGCCCGGCAGCATCGCGCGCAACGGCCGCCCGGTGGCGTCGATCGGCAGTATCCGGTCGGCTGTCCCGTGCACGATCAGCGCCGGCACGTCGATCTGCTGAACGTCGTCGCGGAAATCGGTGATCCACGTGGGCACGGCCGCCGCCGACGCGTACGGCGATGCCTCGACCGCCACCTGCCAGCTCGCCCGCACGACTTCCTCGCTGACGCGGGAGTCGAGAAGTTCGTCGAAGTTGTAGAAGTCGGCGAAGTAGGCACTGAAGTACGCGTACCGGTCCCGTTTGACGGCGGCGAGCACGGCGTCGAGGACCGACAGCCCAACACCGTGCGGTGTGGCGGACGTTTTCAGCAGAAAAGGCTGCATGGCGGAGAGGAACGCCGCCTTGGCCACCCGAAGCGAGCCGTACGTGCTCAGGTAGCGGGTCACCTCGCCGGTTCCCATGCCGAAACCGACCAGAACAGCGTCTGACAGGTCAAGTGTCAGCATGAGGCGGTGTAGGTCCGTGGCGAAGGTGTCGTAGTCGTAGCCCGTGGTCGGCCGCGACGACTGGCCGAAGCCGCGGCGGTCGTAGGTGATGACCCGGTGGCCGGCGGCGAGCAGGCACGGCACCTGCTTCTCCCAGGAGCGACCGTCGAGCGGGTAGCCGTGGATCAACACCACCGGGCGGCCGGCGCCGTGATCCTCGTAGTACAGCTCGATGTCGGTCGTGTTCTCCTCGCCGACCCTGACGAACGGCATGGTGGCTTCCTTCTCCTGCCCGAGGTAGTCCCCACCCAGCATCGGTCACGGGCCCCCGCCTCCTCATCAGTCAAACAACTGCACCCTCCCCGGCGGATGAGGTGTCAGTGGCCACGGCGCCTGTCATCTAGTTGCAACTTTAAACTAGACCTGCCAGTGTTGGTCCCACGGTGAGAGGAGCCCCGATGACCACCTACCAGACGTTGCGCGTGCGCCCGACCGATCCCGGCGTGCTGACCGTGGCGATCGACGCGCCGCCGATGAATCTGATCGGTCCCGAACTCGTGCGCGACCTGGTCACGCTGCTGGGTGAGCTCGAGTCCGGCGACGACGTCCGGGTGGTCGTGCTGGAGACCGCCGACCGCGACTTCTTCGTGCCGCACGTCGACCTCACCAAGATCGCCGAGTACACCGCCGAGGCGGCCAAGGCCGGCGGTTCCGACGACGCCTCGCTCGGCATGCTGCTGCACAGGTTCAGCACCCTGCCCGTCGTTCTGATCGGCAAGCTGCGCGGGCGCGCCCGCGGCGCCGGCAGCGAACTCCTGCTGGCGTCCGACATGCGGTTCGCCGCCCAGGAGAACGCGATCATCGGCCAGCCGGAGATCGGCTTCGGCGCCCTGCCCGGCGCCGGCGGCATGCAGCACCTGGCCCGCCTGCTCGGACGTGGTCGAGCGATGGAGGCGATCCTGGGCGGCGACGACTTCACCGCCGAAGAAGCCGAGCGGTACGGCTGGGTCAACCGGGCGCTGCCCGATGCCGAACTGGACGAGTTCGTCGCACGCTTGGCCCGTCGCATCGCGTCGTTTCCGCCCGAGGCGGTCCGCGTCGTCAAAGAGACGCTCAACGACTTGACGCTTCCGCCGGCCGAGTCGATTCGCGCCGACGCGCGGACGTTCCGTCGGCTCGCCGCCACGGAGTCGTTGAAGGACCGATCGGCTGTGTTGTTCGCCGATGGGCTGCAGACCCGTGGCGTGCTCGAACTCGAGTTGGGCGACCGCATCGGCTCGTTGGGAAGCTGATCGCATGCGGAAGACCGACTTCAGCGGCAACACTTGTCCCATCGCGCGCACGCTCGGCGAGGTCGGTGACTGGTGGTCGCTGCTGATCCTGCGTGACGCCTTCGCCGGCCTTCGCCGGTTCGGTGAGTTTCAGGAGAGCCTGGGCTGCGCCAAGAACATCCTCAGCGCCCGACTGTCGAAACTGGTGGAACACGACCTGCTGCGTCGCGTGCCGGGCTCGGACGGCAGCGCGTACCAGGAGTACGAGCTCACCGACAAGGGCCGCGACCTGCGACTGGTCCTCGTCGCACTTCGGCAGTTCGGTGAAAATCACCTTTTCGGCGACGGCGAGGAGTGGTTCAGCCTCGTCGACGTCCGTGACGGCGAACCCGTCGCGCCGCTGGAGATGCGCGCGAGTGACGGCCGTCTGCTCCGCGCGGACGACGTCGAGGTCCGCACCGTGCGACGGAATTCCACATCGTGAAGTAGACGGATGATGGTCGACCGCATTGACGTGCGGATCGTCGAAGGCGGTGTCGGCGTCGGTCCTGCTGCACGATCATCGCAACCTCGGTGCCAGCACCGGAACGCCGCGTAGCGACGTCAACGTGTGGCCGCAGATCGCCGACTCGCGGCGGTCGTCGTACAGGTTCCCGTCATCGACGGTGCCGCCGCCGGTCAGCGAGGGGTTCCGCCGGACGTCCGCGTCGTGTTGGAGCAGGAGTTCGACGCCGACGAGCGCGGCCCAACTCACCGGCGAACCGCCGGTGACCCGCGCTGGTCAGCGGCGATCCTGCCGTCCCGGCCTTCTATTGCGACCCGGACGCCGTCTCGGCCTACCTAGGGCAGCTGCCCGACGGTGTCGAGTTCGAGAATCGGGTGACTTGAGGTCGATGGGCCGGATGTGGATGTACCGGCCTGGGCAGTGGACCGACCAGATGTCGCCAATCCCGGTACGGATCTCCAACTGCGGCCCTACGAGGATGCGCTGGAATCCAAGCGGCTCGTGCTGCTCGACGGCGACCACTTCGCCTCATACGTCGAGGAGCGCGCCCGTCGCTATAGGCGCGGCGGTAGAGTAGTTCTCCGGGCATCTCAAGCCCTGAGCTGAACGTTCTCCGGGCGGCCGCCGCCACGGAGAAAATTGCGGAGGCCGGTGTGCGGTTCTCGGTCGAGGTTGGCCTCATCGGGAGTTCCCATAGGCATCTGCGCCGCCGAGAATCATCCGGTCGATCATGAAACCGACCACTGGATCGGTATCCCGGTCGAGGCGTTCGTGGACGCGGAGGTCAGCCCGGTGGTTGGCCTCGGATCTGCCGATGACATGGTCCTCGGTGGTCGTGGCCACGGCCGCCGTCGTCGGCAAGCTGTCGGTCGGCGGAGCGTCCCCACGGTGCCCGATGCGGCGATCGTGGGAGGCCGACGCCCACTTCCTCTGATCAAGCCATTGGCAACGACAGGTGTGCTTGCTGTTCGTTGCTGGAAACGGTATGCGGCGTTTGCGAAATTATCGTTCGACCGTTCGCGTGTCACTAATGCATGTTCGCACAAAATTCGATTCCGGCTGATGTGCGATTGTGGGGAAGGTTGCCTCGGTTCTCCTGTTCAGAACTCGTCGTTCGAGTTCGATCTCCCGATACTCGGCCTCGGTTGCGCTTCGGTGGGCGGTTGCCCTTTGTCGGCACCTCCGCGTCGCCCCGGGCGACGAGAGGTGGTCTGCAACCGTCTCGGTCGTAATCGCCCTGGGGGCAACTGCCACGACGGCAGGCTGGGATCGGAGGGAAGGCCGGATTGGCCGTGGCTCGCCTCCGTGAACGCAGCCGGTGCGGCTCTGGTTGGGATCGGCTACGTCTGACAAACGGTCGACGCCATGATCGGCGAACAGCCGTGTGGGTGGCACCATTCGTCGCAATGACTGGCCGGGGGGTTGTCCGCGCTACTTCTCAGAGTGCGACGGTGCCGGCACTGTCGGTATTTCGCGCAGGTATGTTCGGAATCTCGACGATCGGCGCGTTTGGCCCTTGTTTTCCCGATATGCGCCCGACTGCGGTTGTGTGCTGACCACCCCGCAGCGGCGTTCTCTTCGACCCGCTACCCGATCGTGCCGTCGTTCGCGGCCGAAGAGTCGCACTCCGTTGTCGCGCCGCCTGCAGCGGTCGCGGCCGTGCGGGCCGGCGACTCCGCACCCGCCGTGGGCTGGGCGGACGCGAACCTGAACGGCCCGTCGGCGAGCTCGCATGTCCAGGGCTTGGAGAGGGAAGTCACAAAGGAGGCCATGGGCCTGTGGTCAACCGACCACAGGCCGTCATACCCGCAGGTGGAAAAGCGCGCCCCCGGCAGGACTCGAACCTGCGACCAAGTGATTAGAAGTCACTCGCTCTGTCCGCTGAGCTACGGAGGCTTGAGGCATGCCGGCGCACGCCCCGTGAGGTACATCGCTTCAGACGCCCAAGTCGTTTCCGGTTGACCCTCATTCGGATGATCACGATATGGACAACCACCGTGGGTGCCGATTTCTGTACGCGGTGTTGTCAATCCGTCTTCGGGTTCACCGGATCGGGGCGGCGCTTGAAGCGCGCACCACCAGTTCCACATCCAGCCTGACGGGTCTGCTCGGTCTGCCGCCGTCCAGCAGGGTCAGCGCCAGCTCGCCGGCGAGCCGACCCTTCTCGACCAGCGGCTGACGGACCGTGGTCAGCGGCGGATCCGCGACGCCGGCCGGCGGCGTGTCGTCGAATCCGACCACCGAGACGTCCTGCGGCACCGACAATCCCACGTCGCGGGCACCCTGGAGGGCACCCAACGCCAGCTCGTCGGACATGCAGAGCAGTGCCGTCGGGCGGGGGTTCTGCTGTAACAACCATCGGGCGGCCGTCCGGCCGTGCTCGCGGTCGCTGGTCGCGGCCTCCCAGACCGGCACGCCCTCGGGGGCGATCCCGATGGCCGTCAGCGCGTCGATGTAGCCGCTCAGCCGTTCGCGCGTCACGCGGAAAGGCGACCCCGTGCGACGCTCCGGAGCAGCCGGACCGTTCCGTCCGTCCGGCTGAAGGGTGAGCGAGATCACTCCGAAGTCGCGGTGTCCCAATTCCGTCAGATAACGGCCGGCCGCCTGGGTTCCGCCGAAGTCGTCGAGTTCGACGCGCGCCGCGCCGCCCGTCGCCGGCTGGTCCACGACCACCATCGGCAGCCGACGTTGGCGCACCGCCGTCAGTGCCGGTGCGGTGTCCGGCAGCGAGTAGGCCACGACAACATCCGCCTGCGCGCGAGCGACGCTGTCCGGGCGTGGTCCGCCCGACTCGTTGCCGGCCAGCAGCACCAGTGCGTGATCGCGGCCGTCGACGGTGGCGGCCAGGGCGTCGAGCATGATCGTCAGCGCCGGGTCGGAGAACGCGCTGGACAGGCCCGATCGCAGCATGAAGGCGACCGCGGCCGACTTTCGCGTCGCCAGGCTGCGGGCGACCGGGTCCGGACCGAGATATCCCAGCCGGTCGGCGACCTCGAGAATGCGCGTGCGCAGGCCGGCCGAGAGCTGGTTGGGCCGGTTGTAGGCGTTGGACACCGTGGCCCGCGAGACGCCGACGGCACGGGCGACCGTGTCCAGCGTCGGGCGGCGGGTTTGCTCGGTGTCCACGAGGTAGAGCGTAGTTGGCGCGGAGGGGTGGACCGACCCGCTGGACTCTTCTGAAGCGCTTCAGTACAGTCCGTTCCAGTCGAAGGGGGTACGAATGCTGGCCAAGAGCACCGCTGTCTTCATCGTGTTCGTGCTCAACGGAGTCGTGTTCGGTTCATGGGCCGCACGCGTGCCGGCGCTGGCCGCCCAGGTCGGCGCCACCCCGGCCGGGCTCGGGTTGTCGCTGTTCGGCGTCAGCGTCGGGCTCATCGTCGCCGCGCCGATCGCCGGACGGCTCTGCGCCGCCTACGGCTCGCGTGCCGTCATGGTGCTCGGCTGCGTCACGGGCTTCATCGTGCTGCCCGTGCTCGGCCTGACGACTTCGCCGCTGCAACTCGGCCTCGTGCTGTTCGCCCTCGGGCTGACTGTCGGCACCCTCGACGTCTCCATGAACATCGCCGCGGTCACCGTCACCCGGCTGCTCGACCGTCCGCTCATGCCCGTGTTCCACGCCGGGTTCAGCGTCGGCGGCCTGGTCGGCTCCCTCGCCGCCGCGTTCTCCGCCGCCCTGGCGTGGAGCCCGTTACGTCAGTTCACGATCCTCGCGGTGCTCGGCGTCGTCGCCGTGGCGGTCATCGTCACTTCGCTGCCCGCTGAGGCAGGGGAGCGGTCCCGTACCCGCTCGGGTGACGTCGTTGCCGCCGGTCCGTCGCCCATGCGGCGGCCCGTGCTCTGGCTGCTGGCCCTGATTGCCCTGTTCTCCGCCGTCGCCGAGGGCGCCTCGGCCGATTGGTCCGCGCTGTTCCTCGTCCGGGAACGCGGCGTGCCCGACTCCCTCGCCGCCGCCGGCTACTCGGTCTTCTCCATCGCGATGGCGTTGACCCGCCTCTCCGGTGAACGGGTGGAGCGCCGCTGGGGGCCGTACCGAATGCTCGGTTTCGGCGCATTTCTCGCCGCCGTCGGGCTTCTCGCCGCCGTCACCATTCCTGTTCCCGGCGTCGCGTACATCGGCTTCGCTTTCGCCGGAGTCGGGCTCGCCTACTCGTTCCCCGTCACCATGAGCCTCGCCGGCGCCGCCGGTCGCCGGGCCGACGGCACCGGCGGCGAGCGCGAGATCGGCTTCGTCACCACCATCGCCTACGCCGGCTTTCTCGGCGGTCCGCCGCTGCTCGGTCAGCTGGCCCAGTGGAGCGGCCTCGGCTTCGCGCTCGGCGCCGCCGCCGTCATCGCGGCGCTGATCGTGCCCGCCGTGCTTGTCGTGATTCGCGCCCGTCGTCGGGAATGCGCACCACCGGCAGTCGGTGCGCCGACGATGTGAGCTGCGTCGCGGCCTACCCTCAAGCACGTGGCCGAAGACGTCGTGACCGCCGAGCCCACGCCCGGCGCACTGGTTCGCCGACCCGCCGGCATGCTCCCGCTGCTGTTGATCAGTACCGTCATCGCCGCGCTGGTCGCGGCCGTGCTGACGCTGTTCTCCGGTAGCGAGCTGCTGTACACGAACCTGGGGCTGCCCGATCCCGGCGCGATCACCCGCTACGGCATCACCGTCGTGCGCGTCCTGACCGAGGCCGCTTCGACCGTGTGCGTCGGCGCCCTGCTCTTCGCTGCCTTCCTCACCTCACCGCAGCGTGTCGGCCGCCTCGCCGTCGACGGCTACGCCGCCCTTCGCACCGCCGGCTGGTCCGCCGTCGTCTGGTGCGTCGGCGCCCTGCTCGAGGTGCCCTTCACCCTCGCCGACGCCGAGGGCAAGCCGGTCAGTTTCATGCTCAATCCCAGCGTCCTGTTCAGCAGCATCAACATCGTTGAACAGGCCGAGGCCTGGGTCATCACCGCCGTCATCGTCTTCGTGCTGGCGCTCGGCTGTTTCTTCGTGCTGTCGTGGGGTTGGACCGCCAGCCTGTTCTTCGTCGCCCTGATCGGTCTCGTCCCCGTAGCCGCGAGCGGGCACTCGTCCGCCGGTGGCTCCCACGACCTCGCCACCAACAGCCTGCTGTACCACCTGATCGCCGCCGCCATCTGGGTCGGCGGGCTCGTCGCGTTGCTCGCCCACGCCCGCCGCCGGGGCGCCGACCTGGGCCTCGCCACCAGCCGCTTCTCCAAGGTCGCCCTGGTCTGCTGGATCATCATGGCCGCCTCCGGCGTCATCAACGCCCTGGTCCGGCTGCCCGTCACCGACCTGTTCACCACCTCATACGGCCTGCTCGTCCTGGCCAAGATCGCCCTGCTCGCCGTGCTTGGCGTCATCGGCTACTTCCAGCGGGAACGCGGCGTCAAGGCCGTCGTCGCCACCGGCTCGGGCCGTGCCCTCATCCGGCTCGCCGGTGTCGAGGTGCTGATCATGTTCGTCACCCTCGGCGTCGCCTCCGCGTTGGCCCGAACTCCACCGCCGCAGGACGTCTACAGCGCCGTCGGCGACGTCGAGCGGCTCATCGGCTACCCACTCGCCGGCCCGCCCACTGTGTTCCGCCTGCTCTTCGACTGGCGTTTCGACCTCGTGTACGGCACCGCCGCCATCCTCGGCATCGTTGTCTACCTGGTCGGCGTTCGACGACTGCGTAAGCGTGGCGACCAGTGGCCCGTCGGCCGCACCGTCGCCTGGGTCGGTGGCTGCGCCGCCATTCTCTTGGCCACCTCGTCCGGCATAGGCCGTTACGCCACCGCCATGTTCAGCGTGCACATGGGCGAGCACATGATGCTCAACATGCTCGCCCCGCCACTGCTTGCCCTCGGCGGTCCCGTCACCCTCGCCCTTCGGGCTTTGCCCACCGCCGGCAAGGACCGTGCGCCCGGACCTCGTGAATGGCTGCTTGTCGCCGTTCACTCGCCGATCGCCCGTGTCCTCACCCACCCCGTCGTCGCCCTGGTGCTGTTCGTGGGTTCCTTCTACGGCCTGTACTTCTCCGGCCTGTTCGACGCTGCCCTCAACTACCACTGGGCGCACCTCGTGATGAACGCCCACTTCCTCCTGGTCGGCTACCTCTTCTATTGGCCCGTCATAGGCATCGACCCCACCCCTCGCCGCCTGCCTCCCCTCGGGCGCCTGGGCATGGTCTTCGCCTCCATGCCCTTCCATGCCTTCTTCGGCGTCATCCTCATGAGCATGCAGACCGTGATCGGCCAGAACTTCTACCGATCGCTCTCTCTGCCTTGGGTGACCAACGAGCTCTCCGACCAGCATCTCGGCGGCGGCATCGCCTGGGCCGCAGGTGAGATCCCCCTCTTGGTTGTCATGCTCGCCCTTCTCGCCCAGTGGGCCCGCACCGACGAGCGCGCCGCCCGCCGTTCCGACCGACGAGCCGACTCCGACGGTGACGCCGACCTCAACGCCTACAACGCAATGCTCCAGCAGCTCAGCGAGGGTGGCGGCCCCACCAAGTCCGAGTAACCATCCACCTGCAGCCTCGCTGACTCTCGCTCCCGGACTTCACTGCTCAACCAGGGCGTCCGTGCAAGGCCTGACCACCACCACAAATCCGTGCTTTCGTCGGAAATGCGAACGACCCCGTCGGCACCATCGCCGACGGGGTCGTTCGCGCTCAGTTCAGTTCGTCCGACGGAAGTTTCGCGTCGCGATGTACCCGCCAACCAACGCGATCACTCCGGAGATAGCCAGCGACGCGAACAACGTGTACGCCGGGTTCGCTTCCCAGATCGTCGTCGCCAGCCCGCGCGAGGCGAAGATCGCGTAGCTCAACGGGTTGATGTTGGCGATCACCTGCACCCAGCCCGGCATCGTCGACACCGGCATGTAGGCGCTCGAACCGAACATCAGCGGGAACATCGTCAGGAACGCGACCGCCTGCATCGTCTCGGCCTTCTTCACCCACGTCGCGATCGCCAGGAAGAGCCAGCCCAGGCCCCAGCCCACGACCAGCGACACCAGCAGTGCGGCCGCCACACCCATCATGCCGCCGGCCGGCGTGAAGCCGAACAGCAGCGCCGCGGCGATCAACATGACGATCAGTTGGATCGCCATCCGCACCGTGTCCGACAGGCTTCGTGCCAGCAGCACCGAGAACAGGCTGACCGGCATCGAGCGGAACCTCGCGATCACCCCGTTCGACATCTCGGTCAGCAGACCCACCCCGGAGCTCATCGCCGAGGTCATCGCCGTCGTCACCAGAGTCGACGGCAGCAGGTAGTTGATGTACGAGCCCCACTGGTGCAGGCTGCCGAGCTTGCTGATCCCGCCGAAGACCTGGCTGAACAGCAACAACATCACCAGCGGCTGTAGCAGGCTGAAGAACAGCATTCTCGGGTCACGCAGGAAACTGTTGAGCGATCTCTGCGTGAGGACCCACACTTGCGTGGCGAAGCTGCTGCCGTGCCAGCCCAGGTCGTCACGCCGCGGTGCCTCGTCCGTCGGCGTCGTGGCTTGAACTGTCGTGGTCATGGGATTTTCCCCCTCATCCGGCTCAGGCGGCCGGGACTTCGGTGTTGACGGCCAGATACACGTCGTCGAGCGTCGGCTCGGTGAGCGCCAGTTCGCCCACCTCGACCCCCACCTCGTCGAGCGCCCGCACCACGGTCGCCAGGTCGGTCGACTTCTCCACCGGCGTCGAGACCGAATGCCGCGCCTTGTCGTGAACCGGGTGCAGTCCAGCCTGGGACAACGCGTTCAAGGCTGTCGCCGCATCCTGCGGCTCGGCCAGAACCACGCTCACCGTGCGCTTGCCGACGCCCGCCTTGAGCTCCGCCGCCGTGCCGGCCGCGACCACCTTTCCCTTGGACAGCACCGTGATGGAGTCGGCCAGTCGGTCCGCTTCCTCCAGGTACTGCGTGGTCAGCAGCACCGTGGTCCCGTCGCCCACCAGGCCCTCGACGATCTCCCACAAGCCGATCCGGCTCAGCGGGTCGAGGCCCGTCGTCGGTTCGTCCAGGAAGATGACGTCCGGCCGACCTACCAGGCTCGCGGCCAGGTCCAGCCGTCGCCGCATGCCGCCCGAGTACGTCTTCGCCGTCCGGTCCTTCGCCTCCATCAGGTCGAACGTCTCCAGCAGGTCACTTGCGCGCGCCGTCGCCTGCTTCTTGGTCGCTCCCAACAACCTCGCGATCAGCACGAGGTTGTCGAGACCGGACATGTTCTCGTCGACCGACGCGAACTGCCCGGTCAGGCCAATCCGCCCACGCACCTGGTCGCCCTGGCTCACCACGTCCAGCCCCGCCACCGACGCCGACCCCGAGGTCGGCTTGAGCAGGGTCGTCAGCACGTTCACCAACGTCGTCTTGCCGGCTCCGTTGTGGCCCAGCAGCCCAAGCACCGTCCCCCTCGGCACCGAGATGCTCACGTCTTCCAGCGCCTTCACGGCGCCGAACGCCTTGCTCACGTTTCTCGCTTCGATCATCACTTCGGTCATCGCGGGTCCTTCCCCCCTCGCTTCGCCTTGACGGCAACGGCTCCGTTCGTGAAGATGTCGACGATTTCCGCCACGAACGACTCCGGTTCCTTCTGGTCGAACTGCGCCGTCCGCATCGCCTGCATCCTCGTCATGAAGGTCAGGCCCATCAGATAGCCCGCCGCCCGATCGGCCGGCAGCCGCAACTGTTCCTGGCCCGACGACAACAGCGCCGAGATCGCCGTGGTCGTCCGCTCGAACTCGTCCATCATCGGCGGCTTCGCGTCCTTGCCCGACGCATCGTCCTTCTTGTGGTCTTCGTTCGGCCGATAGCCGGTGGCGCCCAGCGTGTGCATCAGCGTCCCCAACCGAGCCGCCATCTCGTCGATCATCGTCATTGCCTCGATCAGCCGGCTCGTCAGCGGCTGGTCCACCGAGATCGCGTCGATCCGCTCAACCAGTTCCCGCGTCCGAAACGCCCTCAGCACGCAGAAGTCCAGCAACTCCTGCTTGTCCTTGAAAACCCGGAAGATCGTGCCCTCCGCGATCCCCGCCGCCTTGGCGATCTGCCCGGTGGTGACATGCGTGCCGTGCTCGGCCAACAGGGGGATCGCTGCCAGGGCGATGGCCTCCTGCCGGTCCTCCGTGCTCATAGCAGGAGCGCGCCGACGGCGTGGGGGTGACTCGGTGGACATGCCATCAGCTTATGAGTGTGGACTCACTCACGCAATGAGTTATCACTCATAGGGCAGGCGCAGTCGGCCCCACCTGCGGAAGTTGGATCCACGCCTCGGTGCCACCGCCGTTCCGTCGGCTCATCCACGCCCGACCACCGTGCCCCTGCACGACCTGCCTGACGATCGCCAGCCCAAGCCCTGACCCCGGCATCTGCCGCGCCTCCTTCGTCCGGTGGAACCGCTCGAAGACCCGCTCCAGGTCGTCCTCCGCGATCCCTGGACCACGATCCGCGACCTTGACCTCCACGCTGGCGCCCCACTGCCGCACCTGTACCTCCACTGGAAGTCCTGGAGGCCCCCACTTGGCTGCGTTGTCCAACAGGTTCAGAACCGCGCGCTCGAGAGCGTTCGCCTGCCCTCTCACCATCGCTGGAGTCTCCATCAGCGTGAAGTCGACCTGCGGCGTCCTAGCCCTCGCGCGAGTCATGGCGGACCGCACGACCTCGGCCAGGTCGATCTCCTCGACTTCTTCCCCCGATCGCGGATCCCGCGCCAGCTCCACGACTTCTTCGATCAGATGATCAAGCTCGCGCATCTGGGCCTGCACGTCTTGGAGCAGTCGCTGCTTGTCCGCAGACTCCAGTTGCCGCTCCGGATGATTCTCGGCGCGCAGTAGCAGGTCGACGTTTGTGCGCAGGCTCGTCAACGGCGTGGCCAACTCATGGCTTGCATCCTCCACAAGCTGACGCTGAGCATCGCGTGAGGCGCCGAGCGCGTTGAGCATTGAGTTCATGCTCTCCGCGACACGCGTGACCTCGTCGGGATCTCGTTGATCAACCGACACCGCGGCGCTGAGATCCTGTGTGCTGGCAACATGTTCAGCGGCCGCGACCACCCGATTCACCGGCCGAAGGCCCGCACGCGTAAGCCAGTAGCTCAGCACGCCGGCTGCCGCGATGCCGACACCGCCCGTCAGTGCGAGCACCAAACCAAAGCTGGCCAGCGTTCCGTTCATCTCGCTCAGATCGATGGCGATCTGAACTGCGTGTCCGTTCGGGCCGGTCTGCTTCGTGCGAATCCAGCGAGTGAGAACGCGGTACGACGTGCCGTTGATCTTGACGTCTTCGGTCGTGTCGTAAAGTTCGCGCCGGGCGACCTGGCGGTCAGCGGCCGAGACGGGGATCGAGGCCTGTCCGACGGGCGTCAAAGACGATCCGTCCGGGAAAACCGTCTGATACAGCGGCGTGTCGGGACCACCGCTCTGCACGGTGGACCGCATTCCGGCGGAGTCGATCTTCACCGCGAAGACCACCTGCCGATCGAGTCGCTCGTTCACCACGTTGCTGAGCTGGTCGCGGAGAAGCAGCCAGGCGGCAACGGAAACACCGATCACGGCGACTGCGACCGCAGCCGCCGACACGACGCCGAGGCGCCGGCGCAGCGACGGTCGTCGTCCTTTCACGCTGTCTCCGACTCCTTGAGGACATAGCCGACTCCGCGAACAGTGTGCACGAGGCGTGCCTCGCCGTGCGCTTCCAGCTTCCGGCGCAGGTAGCCGATGTACACATCCAGGCTGTTGGAGCCTGTGCCGAAGTCGTAACCCCAGACCTCGGTGAACAACACCGACCGCGACAACACACGCCGTGGATGCCGCAGAAGCAGTTCGAGAAGGTCGAATTCGGTGCGGGTGAGCTCGATCAAACGTTCGGCCCTGAGCACCGTGCGTGCGGTGACGTTCAGTTCAAGGTCGCCGAAGGCGAGTTTCTCGCTACCGCCTGTGTCGGTACGCCGGAGCAGCGCCCTCAGCCTGGCAAGCAGTTCCTCCAGCGCGAATGGTTTGACGAGATAGTCGTCAGCTCCCGCGTCGAGGCCGGTCACACGGTCGCCGATGGCGCGCCGCGCGGTCAGCATCAAGACCGGCACTCGGTCCCCGGTCGCCCGTAGTCGCCGGCACGTTTCGAGCCCGTCGATCACCGGCATCATCACGTCGAGCACGACTGCGTCCGCCGGCCTGGCCGCTTGGGACTTGAGAGCTGAGTCGCCGTCTGCTGCGAGCTCGACCTCGTATCCCTCGAACCGGAGGCTGCGACTGATGGACTCGCGGACCGCGGGTTCGTCGTCTACGACCAGGACGCGCATGACGTCATCCTCACCGACATCCACCTCAGCCGCGATTGTTCACAGCAACCTCTCAGTTGCTCAGGCGGCGTCCGCGACCGGAGCTGGACCGATCGTCCAGATCGTGCTGCTATGACCGACCCGGATGCGGTCGACCGGGCAGTTCGTGAGAGCAGCGGCGTGTTCGTCGCAGACAAGACCACGGCCGAAAAGCGTGGATTGGCCGCCGTCGAGCCAGCGCACTGTGAACGAGATCTCGCGCGGCGACGCCTTGGCTGCGCAACGCTGGTGTATGCATGCACTGCCGTCGGTGGCGGAGTGCTCGTGCGCAATCGAGGAGCCATCACTCGAAAGTGGCAATGCTGACGCGTCTGGCCAGACCGGGCTGATGGCTACAGCCGGCTGCAGGTCTTCGTTGTGGTCAGGCGCTGCGGCCCTGTGCCGATCGCCGAGGTCGCTCGGTAGCTGACGAGCTGTGGCCTCCGCGCCTTCGTGTTGTGCCGAACTGTCGACGTCGTGGCTTCCATGAGCCTGCGATGCCGTGCTGGGGCTTGTGGCTTCGGGTGCGCTGGAGTGGGCTTCGGTCTGTGCGTCCGCGGTGTTTGTGGGTGCCGCCGGAAGCTCGGTGCCCTGGGGCTCTGACGCCGCCCGCGACGGATAACCCACCAGTTCGAGGCAGTGGGTGTGGACGACGCGTTGCAGCGCCTCCGGACTGGTACGGGTGGCGATCAGCTCGATCCAGTCGTGCTCTATGCCTTGGACTGTGCCGGAGCCCAGTCGATCCACAGCGCGGACAAGCGTCGTCGCATGGGCCCAAGTGATGGCGCCGGACTGCAACGCAACGAACGTGCACGGCAGCTGTTCGCGCAGCCGGATTGCGGACACCGCAAGTTCATTGGCTTCACGGCCAGAGAGATGACACTCGCTCCTGAGCAACGCGGCGGCCGTTGCGTGGCCAGTGCGTTCGTGGACGCCCTGCGCGATCGCGACTGCTACGGCATGACTCAGGGCTGCGCGCACAGTTGATTCCAGACGAGCGAGATCTCGCACCGTCTCGAGGAGTTCGCTGTCGGTTCGATCTCCTTCGGTAAGACTTAGTGCTTTGGCCAGCAGTGTGGGTACGTTCCATGGTTCCTGCATGGGCTACTCCCGTGAGTTCGGCTGTCATTCAAGCTAAGCGTCCGAGAGGGGTTTTGCAACTGTCCTGATTTGCCCCTGGTGTCGGCGGCCGCATATACCACGCTCAATCAATTCTTGAGCCAGTTCAAGATCGACCTGTGGATAACTTTTCTTGATCTTGAGTTGTCCACAGGCGGTGGTTGGGCCACTTTCGCCGCACGCTGCTGGCGTGCACAGTGGAGACGTCGGTGGTCGACGGGGTGTAGTGCGAGTCCGTGGACCGATGTCTATCGCGAAGGATGGGGCCAGTGTTCGAAACAACAGTGACTGTCGTGGGTAACGTCGCGACGGATGTCGTTCTACGTCAGACTCAGGACGGAAGTCCCTCTGTCGGCTTCGGTGTAGTCTCGACCGAGCGCTACCCCGATGCGAAGGCGGGTGGGTGGACTGACGGGAACAAGCTTTTCGTGTGGGTGTCCGGATGGAAGCGGCTCGCGACTGGAGCTGCCGCATCCTTGAAGAAGGGCGACCCTGTCATCGTCACAGGCAAACTTCGTGTGGAGGAATACGAGAAGGAAGGCGAGAAACGAACACTGGTCAAAGTCGCCGCGACGGCAATCGGACCGAATCTGGCGTTCTGCACGGTCGATGCCCGGCGGAACGGCCCCGAGGACGTCCCGCCGTTCCTGCGGTCGATCGACCTCGACCAGGTCACTGGCGAGCAGTTGCCGCCTTCGTTGTCTGCGGTCGCTGTGTGAGGTAGGTCGGCGCATCGGCCGATCGCGGCCCCCGGCGCCCCCGCTGCCCCTGATCCCGGTCACGCCTGCGTGACCGGGATGTCAGCAAGAGTGAGGTCCGCCACCCCGCGCTAGGTGGACACGTCCGTCGTCCTCGCCTGACGGGTCGTCACCGCAGGTGAGATGGGCCGAACGGCGGTACGGGACATCCTGGACGTTCCACGTTCGCGTCAACTTCTCTGACTCGTCCCGCCCGTTCGTGGCTACCGAGGTTCTGGTCCTCTCCTCGTCGCTCTACGATCGCGCCCATGGCCGAGTACATCTACACCATGAAAAAGGCGCGGAAGACGCATGGGGACAAGGTCATCCTCGATGACGTCACCACCGCGTTCTACCCGGGCGCCAAGATCGGTGTCGTCGGCCCGAACGGCGCTGGCAAGTCGAGTGTCCTCAAGATCATGGCCGGTCTCGACCAGCCGAGCAACGGCGAGGCCTTCCTCAGCCCCGGTTACACCGTGGGCATCCTCCTCCAGGAGCCGCCGCTCAACGAGGAGAAGACCGTCCTCGGCAACGTCGAGGAAGGCGTCGGCGACATCATGGTGAAGCTTCACCGCTTCAACGAGATCGCCGAGCTCATGGCCACGGACTACTCCGAAGAGCTCATGGACGAGATGGGCAAGCTCCAGGAGGAGCTTGACCACGCCAACGCATGGGACCTCGACTCCCAGCTCGAACAGGCCATGGACGCTCTCCGCTGCCCGCCGCCCGATGCGAACGTGACGCAGCTGTCCGGTGGTGAGCGCCGCCGAGTCGCGCTGTGCAAGCTGCTGCTGAGCAAGCCCGACCTGCTGCTCCTCGACGAGCCCACCAATCATCTGGACGCCGAGAGTGTGCTCTGGCTCGAGCAGCACCTCGCCCAGTACGCCGGCGCCGTCCTCGCCGTCACCCACGATCGCTACTTCCTCGACAACGTGGCCGAGTGGATCATGGAGGTCGACCGTGGCCGAGTGATCGGTTACGAGGGCAACTACTCCACGTACCTCGAGAAGAAGGCCGAGCGGCTCGCCGTCCAGGGCAAGAAGGACGTCAAGCTGCAGAAGCGCCTCAAGGACGAGCTCGACTGGGTGCGGTCCGGCGCCAAGGCCCGCCAGGCCAAGTCGAAGGCCCGCCTTCAGCGCTACGAGGAGATGGCCGCGGAGGCCGAGCAGAACCGCAAGCTCGACTTCGAAGAGATCCAGATCCCGCCCGGCCCGCGTCTGGGCAGCGTCGTGGTCGAGGCCAATGACCTGCGCAAGGGCTTCGGCGACCGCGTTCTCATCGAGGGCCTGTCCTTCGACCTGCCGCGCAACGGCATCGTCGGCGTCATCGGACCGAACGGCGTCGGCAAGACCACGCTGTTCAAGACCATCGTGGGTCTGGAGAAGCCGGATTCGGGCACGGTTCGGATCGGTGAGACCGTGAAGCTGTCCTACGTCGACCAGAACCGCTCCGGCATCGACCCGAAGAAGACCGTGTGGGAGATCGTTTCCGAAGGTCTCGACTACATCCAGGTGGGTCAGACGGAAATGCCGTCGCGCGCCTACGTCAGCGCCTTCGGCTTCAAGGGCGCCGACCAGCAGAAGCCGTCGGGCGTGCTGTCCGGAGGCGAGCGCAACCGCCTCAACCTCGCGTTGACCCTCAAGCAGGGCGGCAACCTGATTCTGCTCGACGAGCCGACTAACGACCTGGACGTCGAGACGCTCGGTTCGCTGGAGAACGCCCTCGAGCAGTTCCCCGGCTGCGCGGTGGTCATCTCCCACGATCGGTGGTTCCTTGACCGCGTCGCAACGCACATCCTGGCCTGGGAAGGCACCGAGGAGCAGCCGGCGAAGTGGTTCTGGTTCGAGGGCAACTTCGAGGGGTACGAAGCGAACAAGGTCGACCGACTGGGTATTGACGCGGCCCGTCCGCATCGCGTGACCCACCGGAAGCTGACACGAGACTGAGGCGGCAATCGATCGTGGCCGGCAGTGGCGAGGCGCAGACGGATGCGGAGGTTGGCACGCTCAGCGTGCCCGCCTGGCAGCTGCGTTGGCGGGCTCCGGAGCTGAGCCTGGTGCTCAGTGAGCGGGCATCCGCACTTGCCATGGGGCGCCGGGACGAGTTGGAGCGGTTGAGGGCGGAGACCCTCACGGTGTTTGCCCTCAACCGACTCGACAAGGGCGTCCAAGCGGTCGAGCGTGCGGTTACGGCTCTCAAGGCCGCCGAGGCCGGCAACCATGTCGAGCTCGGTTGGCGCCTCCGCGTCGAGCTGGCGGCCTGTGCGCGTGCCGCGGGAGTGCCGCTGACCGGGTTTGGAGTGCTCAAGCCGGTTCTGCGGGCCGAGGGCGTGTCGGCTGAAGTGCGGGCGTCCGCACTCGTCGCGTTGACGGACTGTCTGGTGTTGGTCGGACGGAGCAAGGAACTCGCGGACGCGCTGGACCAGGCCGATCAGCTCTACGGTGAGGACACAGCCCTCGACGCCGAAGCAAAGTTGCTGTCGAGGGCGTTGCTTCGTGCTTCCGCGGCACGGCAGCACCGTCGATGGGGCGACCTGAAGGCTGCCGTTGGAGCGGCGCGCGATGGCCTGGCGTTGTTCGTTGAAGCGGGCGGCGCGAAAGCTGATTCCGGGTACGTCGCTAGCCGACTAATGCTGGAACTCGTCTGCGCGCTGATGGATTCCGAACAGCTGACGGACGCGACGGCGGCCGCTGAGGAGCTGCTCGAACGACCTGTGCGGGCACCGTCCGCAGCTGCGGTTGGCTGGCTCAAGTTGGCGCTGGCGACACGGGTGCATCTGCCGGCCGGCCGAACGAGCATTGCGAACGACCTGTTGCTCGATGTCGCCGATAGTGCCGTGCGGCATCAGCTTGACCCGCTGCTGTCGGAGAGCATGCTGGCGTTGTCGCACGTCCACGAGATGGCGGGTCAACTCACCGAAGCGTTGACCTGTCTGCGGACCGCGCACACGGCGGAGCGCCGTCGGACCGCTGCCCTGTACACCGTGCGAACGAAGCTCGCCGAGGAGTTCGCTGCCGCCCACCGGGAGAGCTCGGGGCTCAAGGAACAACTCCCGAGTTTGATCAAGCCGCGGGCGACCAAGCCGGAGCCGACTCTGGACACCGACGCGGTGACCGGGCTGTTGAACCGCAGTGGATTCCGCCGGCAGGTGGACGCAGTCGTCAACGGTGGCTACATCGACCACACATTGTCCTTGGTACTGCTGGATGTTGACGTCGCCGCGTCGAACGGTGCCGGCACGGCGTCGGTGGACGACCAGGTCATGCGCAAGATCGCTGATCGTGTGCGCGACGTCGCTCCCGGCAAGGCGGCGGTCGGCCGAACCGCTGGTGACGAGCTGGCCGTGCTTCTGCCGGACACGACACGTGATCAGGCACAGCAGTGGGCCGAGGCACTTCGGTCCGACGTGTCGCCGCGCTTGGCCGTGACGATGACGACGGGGGTTGCTGAATACCGCCCCGGAAGCGGCGGCGAGGCGCTACTGACGGAAGCGGATCAAGCGCTGACGCAGGCGCGACACGGCAGTGCCGCTACAGGCGGAGCCGTCGATCTGGGTGGTCGCGGAGCTGTGTCAGCACCGGAGACCACGGCTGAGCGGATCGATCCCGCACTTCGTCCGACTCCGGCACCGTCGGACGACCTGCCCCGCCGCAGGGTGAGGCGGGCTGACGAACAACCTGCGGGATTGTCGTCCGCGTGGGCTCAGGCAGCTGACCGGTGGCGGATGGGCAATGTGGGAATGCCGTCCAGCCCGGTGGACATGTCGCAGTCGGCGGACATGTTCTCGGACGGGACCAAAGCCTCGGAACGCGACCGGACGCAAGCACCCGGTGCCTTGGCGGCGTTCTTCCGAGCTGCTGCCGAGTCGACCTCGACCACGGCGGAGCCGCCGCAGGCTGAGTCCACTGGTGGTCGGCGTAGAGCTGAAGATCGTGAAGCGGGGTCAGGAAAGACACCGCAGTCCCGGCACGCCAACGATGAGGCAAACCGGCCGGATCTGGCCTCGTTGGTGGAATTGCTGGCCGCTGCTGGCACTGGCGGTCGACGTCGTGCGCCGGAGCCGCCCGAAGCAGAGACGCCCGCCTCGGTCGAGCAGGCCGCCAAGGCGCAGCCTGAGCAGCCAGCCGCCACGGGCCGGCGCCGGCGCGCCGAGTCATTTGAACGCAGCGAGATCGTCGACGAACTTCGGGCTGATTCGGGGCGGTGGCGGCTTGAGCCCCCTTCGGCTCGCGCAGCCAAGCAGGCATCTGCTGTTGAGCCCATGGAGGTTCAAGCGCCCTCGTCGCCGGCCGCGCAGGTCAAAACTTCCGCTAGGACCACCGAGACGCCAGCTGTTGCTGAGGTTGAGCCAGCGGGAGTCGGGGATCAGGCGGATGCCGATACGGTTCCGTTCACTACGCATGCTGGCTTGCCGCACGAGGTCTTGGGGCGGGACCGTGGCGTTGAGCGTGAATCGGAACGTGCCTCCACGCCGGAGGGCGCAGTGGCGACCGTTGGAGCCGACGCTGACGCATCGGTGGCCGATCGATCGGTCGAGGGGCCTCCAGCAGTGAGCGGAGGGCGACGACCGCGTTCGGAGTTGGCGGATCTTTTGGCCGAGGCGCTGGTTGCCTTCGAGTCGACAGAACACGCAGTTCACACGCACTTCGAGGAGGAACCGCCGGCTCCGCGGCCTCACCGGGAACCGTCGGCCGTCGACCAATACGACTGGCAGCCGGAACGGTCGGGTTCGCGGCACCGGCAACCCGAGCCGGACGACCGTATCGAGGTGCCGACCGCTTCGTCCGAACCGCCGATGTTGTCCGATTGGATGCTTTCGGGCAAGGATGACCATCCGCCGCGACCTGACACGTCCGGGTTGGACGACTGGACGCCGTCGCCGTACCGGGAGGACCGGCCGGCGATCGATCATGATCCGCGGCCGGTGGAGCCGGAACGGGACTGGTCGGACTGGACGTGGACGCCACCGGAACGCTGACCAGGCGAAAGCCAACTCGTCAGTAACCTCCGGATGTGTGTCGGTGGCACCCGTCACAAGGTTCGATTCAGCTGCAACCCCTAGGCGTTTGCGGTGCGGTGACCCATCTAGGGTGGACTACGGTCCCGGCGCACCGAGGCGCCGGATAGCGTGGAGCCGCCTGAAAATGAGCTCGACTGGAGCCCCGTCCCGCCCTGCGACCGCCGATACCGGCGTGAGCCGCGAAGACCGGCTGGACAGTCCCGAACAGGTACGCGATGAGCTGATCGGCGGCGCAGTCGCCGCCGCACCGGAACTCGCAGAACTGATCCGCCTCTACTACCGCTACGTGCCCGCCGAGGAAGTCATCGACGACGACCCTGGCGACCTGGTCGGCGCGGTGCGATCCACCTACCAGCTGGCGGACAACCGTGTCCCCGGCCGACCGGTGGTCCGCATCCTCAACCCGACCCGGTCCCAGGACGGGTGGACGTGCCCGGTGACGGTCGTGCAGATTGTCACCGACGACATGCCCTACCTGGTCGACTCGATCTCCTCGGCGCTGATCCGCAGCGGGATCCAGGTGCACCGCGTCGTGCACCCGATCGTGGTGGTGCGCCGGGACGTGACGGGTGCGCTCCGCGAGGTGCTGCCGGAGGCCGATCCGGGGGAGCCGCCGGCGGACACCCTCGCCGAGTCGTGGATGCACATCGAGGTCGACCTCATCACGGACGCCGAGCGTGGCCGCGAGCTCGAGAATCGGCTGATCTCGGTGGTCAACGACGTCCGTGAGGTCGTCGAGGACACCGACAAGATGGCGGGCACGGCCCTCCAGCTGGCCGATCAGCTGGAGCAGGCGCCGCCGAGGCTGGACGCCGAAGAGGTCGCCGACGGCATGAGCCTGCTGCGGTGGCTGGCTGAGGGGCACTTCACCTTCATCGGCTACCGCCAGTACGAGCTCGTCGAAGACCCCGCGGGCGGCGAGGAGCCGGCGTTGCGTGCGGTTCTCGCTTCTGGCCTGGGCGTGCTGCGCCAGGACAGCCTGGCGGCGCGAAGCCTGACCGCAGGACCGGACACGGCTGCGCAGGCGCTGGCGCCGGAGTTGCTGGTGTTGACGCAGGCAAGTGCGCCGTCCGCGGTGCACCGCTCGATGTACCCGTACTACGTGGGCGTGAAGACGTTCGACGCCGAAGGCAATGTCAGCGGCGAGCACCGGTTCCTCGGCGTCTTCACGACGTCGGCGCTGCACGAGGACGTGCTGGACATCCCGGTGATCAGCCGTCGGGTCCGCAACGTCATCCACCGCGCCGGCTTCCCGCTGGAGTCGTACTCCGGCCAGCGGATGCTCGAGGTCATTCAGAACTACCCGCGTAGCGAGCTGTTCTCCACCGACGCGGACACGCTGTACGACATCGCGACCGGTGTGCTCGCCCTGGCCGAGCGTCGCCGGCTGCGGCTGTTCCTGCGGCGCGACCCGTACGGGCGGTTCTACTCGTGCCTCGTCTATCTGCCGCGCGACCGGTACACGACGACGTCGCGGTTGGCGATGCAGGAGGTTCTGCTCGCCGAACTGCAGGGCAAGAACCTCGAGTACAGCGCGCTGATCGGCGAGAGCCCGCTGGCGCGGGTGCACTTCATGGTGCACACGGAGCCGAGCGAAGCGGCAGAACCGAATTCCGCTCGCATTCAGGCCCTGCTGGGTGAAGCCACCCGCAACTGGGACGACCGCATGGCGGACGCGATTCTGTCCGAGCACAACGAGCCCGAGCAGGCCTCGGATTCGGCGAGCCAGCTCGGCGCGGAGTCCGCCACCGAGCAGGGCCAGCGCTTCGCGATGGCCTTCCCGGAGAGTTACAAGGAAGACTTCACCGCCACCGAAGGCCTTGCCGACCTGCGCCGGATCCAGCGGTTGTCTGAGGGCGACCTGGACATGTCGTTCTACCTGCCGGCGGACGCCGAGCCGGGGGAGCGGCGGTTCAAGCTGTACCTGGCCGGCGCGCGGGTGACGCTGTCGCAGGTGCTGCCGGTGTTGCAGCGTATGGGCGTCGAGGTCGTCGACGAGCGTCCGTACGAGATCCAGCGCGAGGACGGCACGCAGTGCTGGATCTTCGACTTCGGCCTGCGCATGGAGCAGGGCGTGCTGGACCGCCTCGCCAAGCAGAACCTGGACACCGTTCGCGTCCTGTTCCAGGACGCGTTCGCGGCGGCCTGGCGCGACGAGGCGGAGGTCGACAGCTTCAACGCCCTCGTGCTGCGCGCCGGACTCGGCTGGCGGCAGGCCTCGGTGCTCCGCGCGTATGCGAAATACCTGCGCCAGGTGGGAATCCCCTACAGCCAGGACTACATCGAGGATGCGGTCCTGCGCTACACGAACGTCGCCGAGGCACTGGTGCGGCTGTTCGAGTCGCGCTTCGACCCGGCGCTGTCGGACGACACCCGCACGGGTGTGGTCACGGCACTGACGGCCGAGATCACCGAGCTGATCGACGAGGTGACCAGCCTCGACGCGGACCGGATCCTGCGCCAGCTGCTGTCGCTGATCAACGCGACGCTGCGGACGAACTACTTCGTGCGCAATGCCGATGGCGATGCGCGGCCGTACCTGGCGGTCAAACTGGACTCCCGCTCGCTGCCCGAGCTGCCGGACCCGAAGCCGCGCTTTGAGATCTTCGTGTACTCGCCTCGTTTCGAGGGCGTGCACCTGCGGTTCGGCCCGGTCGCCCGGGGCGGCCTGCGCTGGTCCGACCGGCGGGAGGACTTCCGCACCGAGATCCTGGGTCTGGTCAAGGCACAGGCGGTGAAGAACGCCGTGATCGTGCCGGTCGGCGCCAAGGGCGGCTTCGTGTTGAAGCGCCCGCCGGCTCCCAAGGGCGACCCGGGCCTGGACCGCGAGGCGTTCCTGGCCGAGGGCATCACCTGCTACCGCATGTTCATCTCGGGCCTGCTCGACCTGACGGACAACCTCGACGCGGGCACGGTCGTTCCCGCCCCGCAGGTCGTCCGGTACGACGGCGACGACACCTATCTGGTCGTCGCGGCGGACAAGGGCACCGCGACGTTCTCGGACATCGCCAACGAGGTCGCCGGCAAGTACGGCTTCTGGCTCGGCGACGCATTCGCCTCCGGCGGGTCGGTCGGCTACGACCACAAACAGATGGGCATCACCGCCAAGGGCGCGTGGGAGAGCGTCAAGCGGGCGTTCCGGGAACTGGACGTCGACACCCAGACGCAGGAGTTCACGGTCGTCGGCGTCGGCGACATGTCCGGTGACGTGTTCGGCAACGGCATGCTGCTGTCCGAGCACATCCGGCTGGTCGCCGCATTCGACCACCGGCACGTGTTCCTCGACCCGAGCCCGGTGGCGGCGCCGTCGTTCGCCGAGCGGAAGCGCCTGTTCGAGCTGCCGCGCTCGTCGTGGGACGACTACGACCGCAGCCTGATCAGCGACGGCGGTGGTGTGTGGCCGCGGACGGCCAAGTCGATCCCGCTGAGCCCGCAGGTCAAGGAGGCACTGGGCATCGACGGCGACGTCGACCACATGGCCCCGACCGATCTGATCAAGAAGATCTTCCTGGCGCCGGTCGACCTGCTGTGGAACGGCGGCATCGGCACGTACGTGAAGTCGGCGACCGAGTCGCACGCGGAGGTCGGCGACAAGGCGAACGACGCGGTCCGCGTTGACGGCGCCGACCTGCGGGTGAAGGTCATCGGTGAGGGCGGCAACCTGGGGTTGACGCAGCGTGGCCGGATCGAGTTCGCCCGTGCGGGCGGGCGGGTCAACACCGACGCGTTGGACAACTCGGCCGGCGTCGACTGCTCCGACCACGAGGTCAACATCAAGATCCTGCTGGATCACCTCGTCACCGAGGGACAGCTGGACCGTGAGCACCGCAACGAGCTGCTGGCCGAGATGACCGACGAGGTCGGCATGCTGGTGCTGCGCGACAACTACTGGCAGAACGCCGTGCTGGGGGTCAGCCGGGCGCACGCGGCGCCGATGCTGTCGGTGCACGCGCGGCTGGTCGCCGACCTGGAGGCGAACCACGGTCTGGACCGCCATCTGGAGGCCCTGCCGTCGAGCATGCAGTTCAAGGCGCTGGAGAAGGCAGGCGACGGTCTGACCTCGCCGGAGCTGGCGACGCTGCTCGCGCACGTCAAGCTGGCGATCAAGGACGAGGTGCTGGCCAGCAACCTGCCCGACTCGGACGTGTTCGTGCGCCGGCTGCCGGAGTACTTCCCGAGCAAGCTGCGTGAGCAGTTCGGCAACGCGATCGGCTCGCACCCGCTGCGCAAGCAGATCACCACGACGCTGTTGGTCAACGAGGTCGTCGACGGCGGCGGCATCTCGTACGCGTTCCGGCTGGCCGAGGAGGTCGGCGCGAGCTCGACCGACGCGGTTCGGGCGTACGCGGTCGTGACGAACGTGTTCGGGTTGCCGCAGATCTGGCGCGAGATCGACGAGTTGGACAACAAGGTCTCGACGGATCTGCAGAACTCGCTGATGTTGGAGACCCGCCGACTGCTCGATCGCGCGTCCCGGTGGCTGCTGTCCAACCGGCCGCAGCCGCTGGCCGTTGGCGCCGAGATCAATCGCTTCTCGACGATGGTGACCGAGCTGGCGCCCCAGGCGCTGTCCCTGCTGCGTGGCCGCGAGCGGGAGATCGTCGCCGGCCATGCGGAACAGTTGGTCGACCAGGGCGCTCCCAACGACCTGGCGGAGCGCGTCGCCGCACTGCTCTACACGTACGGCCTGCTGGACATCAGCGAGGTCGCGGAGCTGGCGGAGCGCGAAGGGCTGGGTGTCGAGCGCACGCACCAGGAGACGGCGGAGCTGTACTACGCGCTGTCGGAGCACCTGAACATCGACCAGATGCTCAGCTCGGTCAGTGACCTGGAACGCGGTAACCGCTGGCACGCGCTCGCCCGGCTGGCGTTGCGTGACGATCTGTACTCCTCGTTGCGGGCGATCACCCTCGACGTGCTCAGGCACAGCGATCCCGGGGAGAGCCCCGAGGTGAAGATCGCCAACTGGGAGCAGTCCAACGCGTCGCGCCTCGGCCGTGCCCGGGCGGCACTCCAGGAGATCAGCCGGGTCGGCCGGCTCGACCTGGCGACGCTGTCGGTGGCGGCGCGGCAGGTGCGCAGCATGATCCGCTGATGTCGACGGACAACGGGGCCCCGCCGGCGAACGTCGCCGGCGGGCCCCGTTCTGTGCGGGCAGCTGTCCGCGAAATGGTCTCCGAGCTGGCTGGGTAGGATCCAATACTGAATCTGGGCATCAGCCAGGGAGGCGTTGTAGTTGGGTGTCTTCGTCGCGCAGGTGCGACCGCGGTGGTCCGACATGGATGCTTACGGGCACGTCAACCACGCGAACACGGTCACCCTTCTGGAAGAGGCACGAGTCGCGCTCGTGTTCACCGAGGCGGCGCGGCAGGGTCTCGTCGACATGTCGCGCGGCATGGTCGTGGTGAAACTGGCGGTGGACTACCGCGTTCCGTTGGTGTTCGACGGGGGATCGGTCGACATCGAGATGTCGGTGCGCGATCTGAGGGCGTCGTCGTTCATGTTGGACTACTCCGTGCGCAGTGGTGGAAACGGCTCGTCGACGGTTGCGGTGACGGCGGAGACGCTGATCTGCGCCTACGACGTTGAAGAAACGAGGCCGCGGCGGTTGACCGACTCCGAACGGGACTTCCTGGCGAGCTGGCACTCTGGGGGCGCACGTGGCTGAGCTGGTGTTTGCTGACACGTCGGAGCGCGACGACCTCGGCGCGTTCGTGGCCCGGGCCGTGCGCTTGGACCAGCAAGGGGTCGTGCGTCTGCGCAACCGCGGCGACGATCGGGTCGAGGCGTGGGTTGCGACGCCGTTCGACGTGCTGGCGACCCGGACCGTTGCCGGTTCGGCGACGCCGTCGGACGTGGCGGTCGCGGGCAGCGAGCTGCTCTCCGGCCTGGCGATCCTGCGTGGCGACCGGGTGGATCCGGGCGCGTCGAAAGATCTGATGTGGCGCAGTGCCCTGCCGCCGGCGGAGGGATGGAAGCAGGTCGACGACCTGCCGGTAGCCGTGATGACGGAACTGGCCGACCAGGGCGTGGCCGTCGCGCGCGAGAATTCCGGCCCGCACGGGACGCCGCCGGCGTCGCTGTTGGACCAGACGGTGCTGACCGTGAGCGGCAGCGGGCTGGACGTCAAGATTCCGCTGCGTTGCCTGTTCGCGCTGTCCGGGATGGGGTTCCTGGGATCTGGCGACCTCGAGGGCAATGTGCGGGTGACCGCGACGGACGCGTGGCTGCGTATTGACGCCCGGTTCGGCGCGGTCGTGCGTCGACGCCATGCCTTGCTGCCGCTGCTGGTGTGAAGTCGACTTCGCCGGTCGAGTTGGTGTCGGCCGGCGAAGTCGACCTGGTGGTCAGCGGAGCATGAACTCGTGGGCCGACAGAGCGCGGTCGACAACGCGGACATCGCCGATCCAGCCGTAAAAGCCCTGGTCGACGGTACGGTCGTAGTCATAGGCGCCGAGCAGCCAGTTGCCGGTGCCGGAGATGCCGGTGGCCGGGGTCCTGGGGTTCCTCAACACTGGACAACCATTGACGAACATTGACGAGTGTTGACCAGTGTTGACGAGAGCAACGTGCCACCACTGGTCGAGGGGCAGCTCGTGGCCCCAGCAGGTGGAGATGCCGGCCTGGTTGAGCGGGAAGACGGCCCACTGGAACTGGGCGCCGTCGGAGAGGGCCAGGGTGGCGGCGGGCTCGAGCGGATCGTCGCCCGTCTTGCCGGCGTCGCGGCCGCGGCACAGGCGGGAGAAGATGCCGCACCAGGCGTGCAGGCCGTTCTTGAAGTCGCCGGGGACCTTGACGAAGGCCTCGATGGTGTAGCCGTGTTGGAAGTTGGCGGCATTGAGAGGCGCGGCGTCGACGGTCTGAAGGTAGGCGCCGTGGCCCGGGTTCTTGCCGCCGTCGAAGCGGAGGCTGCCGTGCGCGGGGGCACCGGGGTGGAAGTCGGCGGACCAGGTCAAAGCTGACGCACCACTACCGGGCATGGTGACCCGGATGAGGTCGTTGCCGTGACCGGAAAGGTCGCTTTGCACAAGACCGTCGGCGAAGGGCGTGCCGGCGGCGGGGCCGTTGTCGAACCGCCAGTAGGCGAGGGTGCCGGGGATCAGGACGTCCCGCGCCGGGCGGGAGACAGGCGGGGGAACAGGGGCGAAGCCGCTGAACCGGGCGGTGAAGTCGACGTCGAGCGTGAAGCGGTTGACGGGGCCGGTGAGCTCGATCTCCCGGCGGTCCAGCTCATTGAGCCGGGAGGAGTTCTGGTCGAGCAGCCAGGGCGAGATGGTCGACACGTCGATGACGTTGCGGGCCAGGTCGAAGCGGTAGAGCCGGATCATGGCGCTGCCGCCGTAGTAGTGGTCCTGGTAGTTCGTGATGTGCACATGGACGTCGTGCCCGGCCTTGTTGCGCAGCACGGCCCGCCCGGGCGGCCAGAAGTGGCCGTTGAGGGTGAGGAAGATCTGGTCGTTGTCGTTGATGAGCTGGTCCCACAGCTGCTGCCCGTAGTCGGACAGCGAAGCCTGGCCGGCGTCGTCGGCGTAGGCGAGTTCGTGGGTGGTGAGGATGACCGGGGTCTTCGGGTGCTGGCGGATGACCGAGCGGGCCCAGTCGAAGCCGGCGGGGGACAGCCGCCAGTCCAGGGCGAGGACGAGCCAGTCGCGGCCGCCGCCGCGGAACAGGTGGTAGCTGTTGTAGCCGTCCTTGGACGAACCGCGGAATGTCGGCGAACTGCGGAACCGCTGCGGACCGAAGGTCGACAGCCACGGGCTGCTGCCGCGCTGGTCGTCGGTTGAGGAGTTCACGTCGTGGTTGCCGGCCAGCACGCTGTAGCTGACGCGGTTGCGGTCGAGCGCCTGGAACGAGTGGCCGATCTGGGCGATTTCGCCGGCCTCGCCGTGTTCGGTGAGGTCGCCGAGATGCGACAGGAAGACAACGTTGTCAGCGCCGCCGTCGAGGACGTGGCGCAGCGAGGCGTCCAAGGGCGTGGCGTCGCCGCGGTCCTCGTCGAACAGGTACTGCGTGTCCGGCATGACGACGAGCGTGAAGCGTGGGTCGTTCGGATCGGGGCACCAGCCGGCCGTCGATGACGGACCCGCGGCCGCGGAGACAGTGCCGAGCGCACCGGTCGCCGCCACCCCCGCACCGATGAGCCCAGCACCACGCAGGAAGCTGCGACGACTTGAGTCACTCATGGGCGGGAAGTTAACCGCCGATCCCCAACGCAGGCGGAACTGCCGGTGAACGGCGCCAGGCCAGCGGCTACGGTGCGGCCCCGACGGGACGAGAAAGCCGTCACACCAGCCAGACGGCGGTGTCCGGAGGCAGGAGGTCGGCGGCCATCGGCCCGCTGGCCAGCAGCACCTGCCCGGGCGGCAGGGGCACGGGGGCGCTGCCGGTGTTGAGGGCGCAGATGAGGCCTCCGCCCTTGCGGCGGAAGGCGAAGCAGCCGGGAGGGGCGCCGTACCACTCGAGGCTCTCGCCGCCGAAGGCCGGATGGGTCTTCCGGAGCTCGAGGGCCTGGCGGTAGAGGGACAGCATCGACCCGGGGTCCTCGAGCTGGGCCTCGACGGTGAGGCCGGCCCACTCGTGCGGCATGGGCAGCCAGGTGGCGACGCCGGAGGAGAAGCCGAAGGGGGGCTGGTCGCCCTCCCAGGGAATGGGCACGCGGCAGCCGTCGCGGCCCCGGTCGGTGTGCCCGGACCGAAGCCAGATGGGGTCCTGGAGGGCCCAGTCGGGCAGTTCGACGTTGGGCAGGCCGAGTTCTTCGCCGTTGTAGACGTAGACGACGCCGGGCAGGGCGAGCTCGACAAGGGCCATGGCCCGGGCGCGCTGACGGCCGAGTAAGCCGTCGCCGTAGCGGGTGACGTGCCGGACGACGTCGTGGTTGGACAGGGTCCAGGTGGCGGGGGAGTCGACGTAGGTGACGGCGGCGAGCGAGGAGTCGATGGCGTTGCGGACGGAGTCGGCGTCGAACTCGGCTTCCACGAGGCGGAAGTTGAAGCCGAGGTGGAGCTCGTCGGCCCGGAGGTAGCGGGTGAACCGCTCGTTCTCCTTGACCCAGATCTCGCCGACGGCCATGGCGTTGGGGTACTCGTCGAGCACCTTCCGGATCATGCGGTGGATCTCGTGCACGCCGTCGTCGTCGAACCGCGGGTCCAGGGTGTTGTCGTGCAGCACGCCGGCGTCGATCTCGGCCCGGGGGTCCATGTCGGGCAGCCCGTACGGCTTGGCCATGCCGTGGGCGACGTCTATGCGGAAGCCGTCGGCCCCGCGGTCGAGCCAGAACCGGAGGGTGCGCTCGAGGTCGGCGCGAACCTCGGGATGGGACCAGTTCAGGTCGGGCTGCTGGGGCGCGAACAGGTGCAGGTACCACTGTCCGTCGGCGACCCGCGTCCAAGCGGGCCCGCCGAACACGCTGGTCCAGTTGTTGGGCGGCAGGGAGCCGTCGCCGCCCCGGCCCTCACGGAAGTGGTACCGGTCCCGCTCGACGCTGCCGGGCCCGGCCCGCAGCGCGGCCTGGAACCACTCGTGCTGGTCGCTGGTGTGGTTGGGCACGAGGTCGACGGTGACCTTGATGCCGCACTTGTGCGCGTCGGCGACGAGACGGTCGAACGCGGCCAGGTCGCCGAACTGCGGGTCCACGTCCCGTGGATCGGCGACGTCGTAGCCGTGGTCGGCCATCGGCGAGCGGTAGAACGGCGTCAGCCAGAGCGCGTCGACCCCGAGCAGCTCCAGGTAGCCCAGTCGGGACCGGATGCCCTCGAGATCGCCGACGCCGTCGCCGTCCGAGTCCGCGAAGGACCTGACGTACACCTGGTAGAAGACCGCGTCGCGCCACCAAGCCGACTTCTCGGCGATCTCGGTATGAACGTCAGCGGATCGTCGCACGGGGTGTCATATTGCCATCCGTCCGGGATCGGTTGTCCCTTAATGGGTTACGCCAGGCGGAAAACCGTGGTCAGCCGCGAAGTGATCGTTCTCACCGGGATCTCACACCCAGGTGTTGAGCAGGCTGTTGGCCGCCATCTCCAGGTACTCCCACAGCTGCTGGCGCTCGGCCTCGGGCAGCCGCTCCTCGTCGACGGCGATCCGCATGCAGCGCAGCCACGCGTCCCGCTGGATCGGACCGACCGTGAACGGCGCGTGCCGCATCCGCAGCCGGGGGTGTCCGCGCTGGTCGGAGTACGTGTGCGGGCCGCCCCAGTACTGGATCAGGAACAGCCGCAGACGCTCCTCGGCCGGCCCGAGGTCCTCCTCCGGATACAGCGGACGGAGCACCTCGTCCTTGGCGACCTCGGCGTAGAAGCGGCCGACGATGCGGCGGAACGTCTCCTCGCCGCCGACGGCCTCGTAGAAGTTCTGCGGCGTTCCCACGTCTCTATCCTCGCACTCAGCTTTCCGGGGCCGACGCCTTGGTGTCCTCGAAGCCGGTGCTGCGCGGCCGGGCCGGTGCGGGCTTGGGTGGCTCCTCGGCCGGCTTCGGCGGCGTGCGCACGAACGGCAGCTCGATGCCGGCCGCCACGAACGCGCCCATGATGCGGGCCCGCAGCGCCCGCTGCGTCGCCCACTGCCGGCCGGGCCGAACCTTGACGGTCAGCCGCAGCGTGATGCCCTCCGACGTGACCTTCTCCACGCCGAGCACCTGTGGCGCGTCCATCACGTCGTCGGCGAGCGGCGCCTGGCTCACCGCCTCCTCGGCGGCCTCGCCGAGCACGGACAGTGCCTCGTCCACGCTGCCGTGGTGGCTGAGCGGCACGTCGACGACGGCGACCGCGAAGCCCTGGCTGGAGTTGCCGATCCGGACGACCTCGCCGTTGCGCACGTACCAGACGGTGCCGTTGACGTCGCGCAGCGTGGTCACGCGCAGGCCGACTGCCTCGACAGTGCCGGTGGCCTGGCCGGCGTCGATCACGTCGCCGACGCCGTACTGGTCCTCCAGCATCATGAAGACGCCGGACAGGAAGTCCCGGACCAGCGACTGCGCGCCGAAGCCGATCGCGACGCCCAGCACGCCGGCCGAGGCGATGATCGGCGTGATGTCGAAGCCGAGCTGCTTCATGATCGTCAGGAACGCAATGCCGTAGATCAGCAGCGAGGTCAGCGACTTGAGCACCGAGCCGATGGTCGCGGCCCGCTGCCGCCGCCGCTCCGACCGCTGCGGGGCGGGCAGCTGCTGCACCCGCTCCTTCAGCGGGCGCAGCAGCGGCGGCATCTCGCCGTTGCCCTGCGTGAACTTGTCGATCATCCGGTGGAGCACCAGCCGGATCACCACGGCGAGCACCACGATGATCGCGACCTGAATGGCCCCGGTGACTAACAACGGCCAATTGTCGGCGAACCATCCGGCCGCCTTGACCACGTTGTTGTCCTGCCCGGTCATATGTAGTCAGTCCTCCAGCTCCAAGCCGATCTGATGGGCGAGGAAGCCGAGTTCGTCGACGGCCAGCGCCACGCTGCGCGACACCGACCGCGCCGCGTGGCCGACCTCGGTCTCACGGCGGATCAACACCGGATGCTTGGTGGGGTCAGCGCTGGTGGCGTGCTGCAACGCTGCGCACATCTTGCGGGCGTGGTTCGGGTCCACCCTGCTGTCCGACTCGAACACGGCGAACAGCACGGCCGGGTACTCGACCTCCTCGATCACCCGATGGTACGGGGAGTAGGCCAGCAGCCAAGCCAGCTCGTCGGCCACGGCGGCGCTGCCGTACTCCTCCGCCCACAGCCTGCCCAGCAGAAACCGCTCGTACCGCACCATGTCCAGCAGTGGCGCGGAACACACGACCGCCCGGTACAGCTCCGGCCTTTGGGTCAACGCCGCTCCGACAAGCAGACCACCGTTGGATCCGCCGGAGATCGCCAACTGCTCCGGCGTCGTCCAGCCGTTGCGGATCAGGTATTCGGCGGCGGAGTGGAAGTCGTCGAACACGTTCTGCTTGCGGTCGCGCATACCGGCCTGGTGCCACTGCTCGCCCTCCTCGGAGCCGCCGCGCAGCGACACGAGGACCCACACGCCGCCGGACTGCACCCAGGCCAGGGCGTTGCTGTTGTAGCCGGGACGGCGCGTGAGGGCGAAGCCGCCGTAGCCGGTGACGAGCGTCGGCAGCGGCTGGTCGGGACGGCCGTGCGGCGACACGACGAACATGCGCACCACGGTGCCGTCGCGCGACACGTACTCGAGCTGTTCGGTGCGTACGTCCGGCACCTCGATGGCGCCCGGCGCGGCGGCCCACAGCTCGGTGTCGGACGCGCCGACGCGGTAGGTGCGCACGCACGTGGGCGTGGTGAAGTCGGTCCAGCCGAACCAGATGACGCCCTCGCGGCCGCTGGTCCGCGCGTCGGTCATGGTCATGCCGTGCAGGCTGCCCTTGCTCGGCAGCGGCACCTGTCCCACGTGCGCGCCCGTCGACGGCTCGTGCAGGTGCAGCTCCGACACGGCGTGGCGGGTGCGCTGGAGCACGAGGTGGGCGCCCTGATCCCCGTCGCCCTCACCTGAGCCGCGCACCCACTCGGCGTTCTCCAGCACGGAGTCGTGCTCTTCGGCCACGAGCTCGGTCCAGTGCTCACGGCCCGGCTGCTGCGGGTCCGCGACGCACAGTCGTCCGCGCGGGGCGTCCAGTGTCGTCAGCAGGTACAGGCGGCCGTCGCCCGCGACCCACGCGTTGCACCGCGCTCCGCCCTCGTCTGACACGACCTCGTTCAGCACGAACTCGTCGGCCATGAGGTCGGCGATCCACACAGCCTCGCGCTGCGTGGTGCCGCGCCGGCCGTCGACCAGCAGCCAGCGGCCGTCCTCCGAGGTGGACAGCATGAAGTAGTACGTGGGGTCCATGCCGTCGCCGTGCACGTTGACGTCGGTGGCGGCGTCCGTGCCGACACGGTGCCGCCAGACGCGGCGGTGGAACAGCTGCTCGCCCTCCGGTACCTGGTCCGCGGGCAGCCTGCGGACGTAGAAGAACTCCTCGCCGCCGGGCAGCCAGCCCACCGAGCTGTACCGGCAGCGGTCGATCGGGCCGTCGAGCAACTCGCCGCTGTCCACGTCCAGCACGTGCAGCAGCGACTCCTCGTTGCCGCCGACCGAGATCTGGTACGCCAGGAGGGCGCCCTCGCGGCTCGGCGACCAGGTGTCCAGGGTCGTGCGCCCGGACGGGTCGATGACGGTGACGTCGAGGAGGACGCGCTCACTGCCGTCACGCTCGCGCAGCCAGAGCGCGGCGTGGTCCTGGCCCGGGTCGCGGCGGGTGAAGAACGCCCGGCCGTTACGCCAGACGGGTGCTCCGACGCTGCCGGCCGCCGTGAGCCGCTCCAGCCGTCCGCGCAGCGCGTCACGGCCGGGCAGTGCCGCCAGCCAAGACTCCGTGACCCCGTCCTGTGCGGCCGACCAGGTGACAGTGCGCTCGTCGGCCGGGTCCTCCAACCAGCGGTACGGGTCGGACACAGCGTGTCCGTGCAGGTCCTCCACGAGCGGCAGACGCTCGGCCGGTGGATAGGACGCCGTCAAACGGGGGAGTGCCTCGGTCATCTGCCGAAGGGTAGCGACCTAGGTGAAAACGATCGCCGTTAGGCCACGGTTCACCATGGATTTGACGACGGGTTCATGACATGTCATGCATCACACGTGCGTTGAGCGGGTCAAGTGTGGTCGACTATGGCTGCACCGGTGGAGGTGGTCGCGTGCCCGACCGACAACCCATACCGATCGGCGCCCCCAGATCGGGAGTGGCGCCGCGGGTCCCTCTGTCTCAAGTTCCTGCCCAGACCCAGGTCAGCGGCCACGTATCCAGCGTGGATCCGGACCGGGTCGGCCAGGACAGGGCGCGTGGTGCGCCGACAGGGCCCAGTTGGGGTCGGCGCAGGGTGCTCCTGCTCAACGCCACGTTCGAGCCGCTGACGGCGTTACCGCTGCGGCGGGCCGTGGTGCTGGTGGTCTGCGGCAAGGCCGAGGTCGTGCACGGCGACTCGGCCGGTCTGATCCTGCATTCCTCCACTGCCAGCGTCGTGGTGCCTTCGGTCATCCGGCTGTCCAGCTACGTCCGGGTCCCCTATCGCGGCCGGGTGCCGCTGACCAGGGCCGGGCTGATGCACCGGGACCGCTACCGCTGCGCGTACTGCGGCGGGCGGGCAGAGACTATCGATCATGTGGTGCCGCGTTCGCGCGGGGGTCCCCACAGCTGGACCAACTGCGTGGCCTGCTGTGCCAAGTGCAACCACCGCAAGGCCGACAAGATGCTGTCCGAACTGGGTTGGAGGCTGCTGGTCGTCCCGACCGCGCCCCGGGGGCCGCACTGGCGGCTGCTGGCGGGCGTGGCCGACGCCGACCCCCAATGGCTGCCATACCTGGGCGAGCCCGCGGCGTGAGCCGGCGGTTCGCCCGGGTGAACGGCCCGCGGTAGCGGGGTACGTGCCGAAACGAGCGGCGGGGGGGGGGGGGGGGGGGGGGGCCCCCCCCCCGGGGTCGGGTGTGGTGGGGCCCCGGGGTGACCAAATAAGTCTCCGG